>JAEZKW010000032.1 GCA_023415375.1 Bacillota bacterium | reverse complement strand
TTGAATTCCGGCCGCTATTGCAAGGTGGATGCCACTCAATATATCGTTAAGACTGTCGGCTTAACCAAAGCGACAGTTGTCACAATGGGAGGTATTCAGATCATACCGGATATATCAATTCATGAATTAACCACGGAGAATGCCGGATTATTGATATTACCGGGTGGTAATACATGGCTTGATATGATGCATGCTCCTTTATTGGAAAAAGTGAAGGAGTTTATGAATGCAGATGTTACTGTTGCTGCAATTTGCGGGGCAACCCTAGCTCTGGCTCAAGCTGGATTTCTAGATAACCGGTATCATACAAGCAATGATCTCCATTATTTGAAAGCAGTTTGTCCAAATTACTCCGGTGAGCAATTTTACCGTCAGGAACCTGCCGTTACCGATGGAAAACTTATTACAGCATCAGGCATTGCTCCACTTGAATTTACATATCAGATCATCAAAAATCTTGACATTTTTTTACCCCAAACCCTTGAATCTTGGTATAAGCTATATTCTACTCGTGAGGTAAAATATTTTTATGCACTGATGGAATCAATTAAAATGAAATCGTTGTAAAGTGGGGGTATAACATTGTCTGTTCTGTATAAAATCGCCTGCTTCCAAAACCGCCGCGATGAAATTCCCAATCAGGAGTTAGCCAAGGAGTTGATCCGGGAGCAAAACTATGAAGGCATCCGTGAGATTGCTGAAAATCTTTGGAGTAAAGATAGAAATATCCAAAATGATTGTATTAAAGTTCTCTACGAAATCGGTGAATCCTGGCCTCAACTCATCACCCCCTATACGGATGATTTTTTTAGGTTGTTGAAAAGTAAAAACAATCGTATGGTGTGGGGAGCGATGACGGCACTTGCAGCGATTGCAGCGGTTAAGCCGGAGAGTATTTATAATGACATTGATCAAATATTTGCCGCCATGGAAAATGGATCGGCAATTACCATTGATAACGGAGTTAAAGCATTGGCAATTGTAGCTGCAAAGAATGAAGAGTATAACCAGCGGATTGTTCCTTTTCTGATTAATCATCTTCAAACCTGCCGCCCTAAAGAGATTCCCCAACATGCAGAAAAAACAGTGTTAGCAATCAATCTCCACAATAAAGGACGATTCCTGGAAGTACTCCATGAACGCGAAAATGATTTAACTACTTCTCAGATGGTTAGGATCAAAAAGATTTATAAAGTAATTTCGCAAATTGAAGAAGAATGATGAAAAAACCGGAAGCAAAGAAGCACGACCGCGAGACAAGGGGAGAAATTACCTCCAAATTTGCAGAACAATTTGAGGTTTATTCGGATCAGGAATTATCGGCATTTTTAAATGATAATGATCCTCAAATCCGTAGTGCAGCAGCCCAGATCCTCGGAAAGCGAAAGGCCCAGGCCGCGGTCCCCGGTTTATGCCTACGATTGGAGATAGAAAAAGCATTATATGTAAAAATTGCTGCCTCCGATGCCTTAAGTCGGATCGGAACAGTGGCAATCCCGGAGATGTTAAAATATGTCGGCAAGATCGGGGCCAATCAACATCAAGATTTACCGTGCGAAATCTTTCAAAAATGGAATTACCCTTTGCCGCGGGATCTGATGATTCGCAGCATCATCCGGATGGGAACACCAGCTTTGAGTGAATTGAATCAATATTTATCGGAAAGCGAAGAATCCGTGGTCGGTGAAATTATAGATGCAATTGGGCATATTTCATTTTATTCTCACGACCAAAGTTCCTTCGACAATTTAGTGAGAATACTTGCGAAATATCATGAAAATAAGGTCATTGTATGGAAAGTTCTCCGGGCGTTACAAGCATTTCCCAACCCGCGAACGCTTCAAATTTTACAACACTTTTTACTGAGCAGCGACATACCCCCGTTTCGTTGGGAAGCAGCCCGAAGCTTGGGGCAGATAGCAACCAAAGCAGCAGAGAAGTATCTTGAAACGGCTAAGAATGATTCCGATGACAAGGTCCGAGCAATGGTGCAGTTATCGTTAAAACATATTCATGATATATAAGAAGGAATGGATCGGAGGGAAAAAATGAGCAATGAGTTTATTAATTTAACGGTTGACAATATTGAAAGTGAGCATTTGTGTTGTGCTATTGCCGATAAAAAACATCAATGGGGTGTTGATGTCAAAAAAACATGGCTGGCTGACAGAATTACGGAAGGTCATGTATTTAGAAAGCTAAATGAAAAAGGCAAGGTGTTTATTGAATATGCTCCACTTGAAAAAGCGTGGGTGCCTATTGTTGGCGATAACTACATTTATATCTACTGCCTTTGGGTTTCGGGCAGCTTTAAGGGAAAAGGGTATGGCAAAATGCTGGTTGATTATTGCATAGAAGACGCCAAAAAACAAAATAAGTCAGGTGTCTGCATAATCAGCTCAAAAAAGAAAATGCCTTTTCTTTCTGAGAAAAAGTTCATGCAGAAATTTGGTTTTGAAACTGTAGATACGATTGATGGCGAGTATGAACTTATGGCTTTATCTTTTAATGGTTTAAGGCCTCAGTTTACATCCAATGCAAAAAGACAACAGATAGATAGTGAAACGTTGACTATTTATTATGGTTTGCAATGCCCGTATATTCCAAACTGCATCGAGCAAATCGAGACTTATTGTCAGGTAAACGGTATTCCCATTGAGCAAATCAAAGTGGACACTCTGGAAAAAGCAAAAGAATTGCCTTGTGTGTTTAATAACTGGGCTGTTTTTTATAAAGGTAAATTCGAAACATTGCATTTACTCAATGAGGGCTATCTAAAGAAAATGCTCGATAAATGAAGATAATGAGCACCTCTTTTGGCCGAAATGACTTCTCGGTATTTTTGAGGGGTGGAGAAGGATGACCAGACGATGATCGCTTGTTGTTCCGATGGTGTCCGGCCGGTTGTATTTAGAATTCAAAAGATTACCAGATAACTCGGCAAAATTAAATGTACTGATTATTAAACTAAGTTAAATTGGATTTGAACAAACCATAATATTCCCTTTACCCCTTATTGATAATTATTTGCTAAAATTAAAATGCAAATGAATAACAAACTGGAGGGGCTCATGATTTACACTAATGTTTTGTACGGAAATGAAGTTGCCACCTTTAAGTTTAATGAAGAACAAAGACAAAAAGCCAGAGAGTTTAAAGCATTCGCTGAAGAATGCGGGCGATATGTAAGTATGCGGGAAGAACCGTTCATCATGTTAAATCGCGAAATCGCCCGTTATTAAAGCTTACTTTTAAATCAAAGTTTAATTCCTATCAGCTAGCTGTACCACCTTTTCAATATCCGGCAGCATAAGAAAGTAATCCAGGGCGAGGGGGTATTTTTTTTGTAAAATCCCAACTCTTTATGAAATTTAAAGTACAATAAGCGTTTTTTAGCATATTGGGATTCTTTTAATCGGGTATCTGGGGGAAATCCCCAACACCATTAACCCTGCCATCGGCAACCGCTTTGTAGTTTTTGAAATTCCCATTCCACAAAAAAGAAATGACAAAACCACCCTAACTTCGTATCCCATTCTTTCTTTAATGGATTCCACCACTTGATGCATTTCTCTGATCTTTGACTCCCATTTGAAGCAAGGCGTTTGTAATGAGTGGGGTTTCACAAGGCATAGCATGCCATTCCTCGGCATTTTTATTATGTATTAAGAGGCCGATTCCTTTTTTCGGCAGGGTTTGCCGGCTGGCATACATTCCTTCGACGATATGCGTATGAATATCAATGAATTTTTATCGTTTTTCAATAAAATATTATTGACTAACGATATCAACTTTGATAAAATCAGATTTAGATTCGTGGTGGAACTATATGGAAAGGAGCCTTACAAATGAAATACTTAGGTAAAGGATCGATAGCCTCATTTTTGCGAGTTGCCCTTTCGGTCTTTTGGAGTCTGGGAATTGCTTTAATTGTTCTTTTTGTAGTCGGTTCCATTGTAATGATTGCTTTTGGTCCGCCGAAGGGAGCATGTTTTAATATTGGTAATAATAATGATATTGCTTCAATTGGATTTACCAAAGGGGATATTCCTCCACACCCAAAAATGTTTACCTTGCAAACAGATTTTGTCCAAGTAGAATTTAAGGATGTGGCTATTAAGAACCCCAAACAGCTAATATTAGGTTTTTTGCCTTTCGGAATAATTATGATTAGCTTGGGTATGGCCATTATCTATCAATTGCGAAAGATATTTGCTACATTGGCGGCAGGAACCCCTTTTGTGCTCGAAAATGCCAACCGCATACGCAAAATTGGATTATTAATCTTTGGCGGTGTAGTGGCCCAGTTTGTTGCCGGTTTGTTTTTAAGCCGGGCGATTATGGAAAACGTAATTATAAAAGGAACCATCTTTACTGCAAAAAGTGGTCTCAATGGTGGCGCAATCTTTATTGGTTTAGTGATTCTGATTTTAGCCGAGATCTTCCGTCAGGGGGCATTGTTAAAAGAAGAACAAGACTTAACGATCTAAGGAGGGGACCCCATGAGTATTATCATTCATCTGGATCGGATCATGCTAGAACGAAAAGTTTCTCTCACTGAGCTCGCTGAAAAAGTAGGAATTACCATGGCTAATTTATCAATCCTTAAAAGCGGTAAAGCCAAAGCAATTCGTTTCTCTACTTTGGATGCCATCTGCCGTTACCTAGAGTGCCAACCGGGAGATATCATAGAATGGACCCTTGGGGAGGAAAAGGATGGGGCCGAGGGTAATGAAAAATGAATGTTTTATGGTATTTTAAGACAGTTTTAGAAACTAAATTAAACTTGAATGAAAGTAGGCTTTTAAATGGCTAAAAAAATAGAGAAACTGATGTACTTATGTCTGGTATTATTATTAATTAACGGAATGGGGATGAGCTTGGTGACACGGGCGGAAAGTTTAACGAAAGCATTAATTGTAGTTGATCCGGGATTTTCAAAATCAAGTCTTAAGGTGGCTCAAAATATCGCGGATCAATTGACTAGGAAGGGTATATCCGTAAAATTGGAAAAAGTGAATCAATTTAAGTCGTCTGACCTAACAGGAATCGACCTATTCGTTTTGGGAGGACCGACCTATATGGCCCAGCCTTCCGGTGGGCTCAAAAAACTGGTTACCCGGCTTGATTCTGATAGGGGTCTAAAAACACTACTGTTTATAACAGGAGGTAGTGATTGCGGAGGGTTAACCCCCCTGTCTGAAATGGTTAAAGCCAAGGGATTAACTGTTATCGGGGAATGCCGTATTCTTGTTCCGAAGGAAAATGCGGAGATTGGGAATAAGATTACTAAATTATTAGAAAACATATGATGTTTCGTGGGATATATAGTCTTAAACCATATAAGGACCGACAATTATCAGTTTTGGCCAATTGGCTGCATTCCAAAAATATAAGCGCGAATACTGTTACACTTAGCGGTTTAATCTCTGGGCTTCTGGCCGCCTTGTGGTTATGTGTAGGTTGGATCGGATGGGGCTTCGTATTTATATTGTTAAGTATTTTTGCAGATATGCTCGATGGAACCGTAGCTAGAGTTAGCCGGACAGTGTCGTTTCAGGGTCGGCTGTTTGATTCGACGAGTGACCGGATTGTAGAAATAGCGTGGATCGGAGCCTTGATATATATTAAATTCTTACCTTGGTGGGGTCTTGTATTACCTTTGGGTTCAATGGCGCTATTGTTCAACCGCCTTTGGGCTTATCGCCGTCAGATCGATACCTCTTTTATCTTGATCGCACGTTTCGAAAGAATGATGGCTGTGTTAGGAATCATTATCTTACCCCGGCATTGGCTAACTTACTTATTCTTTCTGTTAGTGGCATTGGGGACTTTTATTGCCAATCTATTTATTGTTAAGGCACTTTTGAACCAGCGAAGTGCCAAAATTTCTGATGGTTCAGGTAATGTACAAGGGTAAACATACTGTTTCACAAAGGAGTTTTTGATAATGACCCGTTTTTTTGTTCCAACCGACCAAATTCATGATAATACGGTCATCCTTAAAGGAGAGGACCGGCATCATTTATTAAATGTTCTTCGCCAGGGGCCGGGGGCGGAGATTACCGTTTTGAATGGCAAGGGCCAAGAGTACCAGGTAAAAGTCATCACTATCACCTCAGATGAAGTGATAGGAGAAATAATCAAACAGGTTGAACGCCAAACCGAACCTAAGATTAAGATCGTTTTGGTCCAAAGCTTACCGAAAGGAGATAAATTTGAGTTTATTCTTCAAAAGAATACCGAGCTTGGCGTGAGTGTTTATCAGCCAGTCATCAGTGAGCGCAGCACCATCCGGCTCGATGACGGAGGGGCTCGAAAAAAAGAGGAACGGTGGCGAAAAATCATTCGGGAAGCTGCAGAACAATCCGGCAGGCAGATCATTCCGGAATTGAGGCCTGTACGAAGTTGGAACCAATTTCTTAAAGAGAGAGACTTTCCCGGTTTACTACTGATTCCATGGGAGGGGGAGAAGGAGCATTCTCTGAAACAGGTTCTAAATGAACAAAAAGAGGCTCCTGAAAACATTACCGTGGTTATCGGCTCAGAAGGAGGCTTTTCCCAGAAAGAAGTGGAGCAGGCAGTTCAAGTTGGCGCCATACCGGTTACTCTAGGACCAAGGATATTACGGACTGAAACTGCCGGCTTGGTGGTTGCTTCAACGATTCTTTACCATTTCGGTGATCTTGGTTGAACCCTGAGTTATTTTGTGCCTTAAAGGATCATAGATTATAGCTGGTAATGGACTTCCGTCATAGGATTCCAAAGTATAGTGAATGAAGGGTAAATATAACAAGCCTACATTAATAAGGTGTATTTTGACAAATGGCTGAAATTTGCGGTATCCTTCAGCTAAGCGGCGATAGAAACTGGCTTCGGCCTCCTTTTGATCTTCTTCGGCATCTTCACGACTTCCCCGGTAAAAGGCCTCCAAATACTGAACTTCTTCTTCCCAACGGGTTTGGGCGGATTTTACCCAGGTTGAATCGTGATTTTGAAGCTGCCATTTTAAGTGATTGAATAATGATTCATATCCTTCCCGGTAGGGGATCTTGCGCTTTTCTAGATTTTTTTTGGGGGGATTTGGATGGAGTTTTTTGGCGGAGAGTTCCCTTTGAAGGTTTGAATCAATCTCCCCACTCACCAGATCGATCCCCAGAGAGTATAATTCTTCAATTTTTTCATCCGTTTCAAAACCGACTCTAAAATTAACCAGCAATTCAGGATGATACGATAAAGTAGGTTGTTCAAAGAAAAACCTTGGAAGAACATTGGACCGTTCCCCCAGTACCCCCATAATTTCTCGCTGTGTCCTGCGCGGATCCATTTCGTAAGCAAATGTTCCTGTCGATATTAAACCCCGTTCCCGGATACCGTCAATAAACCATTGTAAACGGTAACTTCCCTTGCTCACCAACTCCGAACCGGGATATTTACTTAGCAAATCCGGATTACAGACCATTTGTAAATTTTGAGTTTCCACCCGGGCCGGAGTAAAGAAAGTCCGGGGAACAGAGACCTGGCACTGTGCCATAATTAATTCAGAATTGATGATATTAAATGGGGAACCCGAGATCTTTAAAGCATCGACAATAAAGTCAAAGATAGATAAGGGTTGTGGTATCAATTAAGTAAACCTTTCTTCATTATACTTTTCTGTTTACAGTAAATTTTTATTTATCAATTGAGAATTCATCCCACTCCGGGTCATCCTCCCCAAGCAAGACTTCAATTTCCTTTCCTAACTGACTAAAGCCTTGATTTAATTCTTCAGGTGATTTCGTTTTTAAGATTAAATCCATGATACGTCCTTCAAGGCTCTTCCCTGCGCGCCCGCTCGTAAGTTTACCAATAACCCGTTCACTTTCACCAATCACCGTCTCAAACATACGTACTTTTTCAGTTAGTAATCTTAGCAAATGCTCTTCAATAGTATCTTTAGTCGACAGATTATAAATATATACATCCTTCGCTTGACCGAGCCTGTGAATACGGCCGATGCGTTGTTCAAGCCGCATCGGGTTCCATGGCAGGTCATAATTGATCATGATATTGCAAAATTGGAGATTGATTCCTTCCCCGCCAGACTCAGTGCAGACCATTACTTTATATTCCGGTCTTTGTTTGAACTGGAATTTTACCAACTCCTTCTTGGAAGTTGACAAATGACCGTCAAATGCCAGGGTTAAAAAGCCCGCTTGTTCCAGGCGGGACCGGATATAGCTTTGAGTGCCCAGGTATTCAGTAAAAATGATAATTTTTTCAGGCGTTTTTTTCACTAATTCTTCCACAACGATCATTTTAGAGTTTTGTTTGACTTGCTGAGCAAGTTTGAATAAGGAACTTGCCTCTTCATGAATTTCCGGATCTTCATCCATATTTTGAGCCAGTTTAAATAAGGTCAATACAGCTGCAAAAGTGCTGGAACAAATCTCCCGCTGCAGCGTAAGTAAAGGCAAGGCGCCTAAACCTCCCTTTTGTTTTAGGAGGTTCCTACGCACAAAATCCGTGATATTATCATATAAATTCCTCTCAAGTGAGGTTAGTTCAATTGGGATATTTTGAACAATCCGCTTGGTAAAGCCCATATTGGCTCCATGCCTGTTGCGGATCATTACTTCACCGAGAATACTTTTAAGTTCTTGTTCATTTTTAGGGATCCGTTTATCGGTGGTGAATTTTTTTTTGAAATTACGGTAATTACCAAGTTGGCCAGGTTTCAAAAGCGAAATTAGATTAAATAATTCTTTTAAATCATTCTGAAGCGGAGTGGCAGTTAGCAACAAAAAGTACTTTTTTTGGATGCTGTTTACAAACTGCCAGTTTTGAGTTTGTAAACTCTTAAGTTTATGGGCTTCATCCACAATCACCATGTCAAAATAAAGTTTCTCGATTTCTTTTCGATGGCTCTCTTTCTTAGCCGTATCGATCGAAGCAATCAAACACTGATAATGAGACCAATCCCATTCCCGGTGGGCAATTAAAGTTGAAATCTCAAATTTCTCTCGAAGTTCAGCTTCCCATTGGCGGCATAATGCAGCAGGCACCAAAATTAGAAATCGTTTGACAAGACCCCTTAGGATATATTCCTTTAAAATCAATCCAGCCTCAATGGTTTTCCCGAGACCGACCTCATCCGCTAGAATTGCTCTGCCATGTAGCTGAGAAATGACCTTTTTAGCTGCCTCGACCTGGTGGGGATAATGTAAAAAACCGTTTTGCCGCCAGTATTCCTGCAGGTGACTCAGAACCAAAAGATCCTCAAACCCTTGATGAAGCGCTAGCTCTTCAGCCCGGTAATGCAGCAGAAAAGCATCCCAGCTGTCCCATTTTTTATGGCGCATATTTAAGAGGAAATCTGAAAAAGCATTGGTTTGTTCAAAGATTGGCCTAAAGTCAGGGTAGAAATTGTTCAGTTGGAAAGAGGTTGGCTGTTTTGCCTGAATTGTGTCCAATAGGGCCTCCAGAATGATTGGTAATGGGCTGTCCCGAAAGTAAATTCTCTCACAGGCGCATGCAGGATAAAGAAGTACAATCTATTAAAATAACACATTTGATGGAGCTATAAATTGTATTTCAATTGATTTTAAATTACTTTTTAGACAGCTTCCTCGAATTTTTATTGTTCCCGTTAGGCCAAATTTTAAACCGAAACGGATGAATGATAAGGATTTAGGGGGGAATGGTAGGCCTAAAAATATTTATGGTTGATAGGAACTTAAGTCAATGAGTACTCATTTCAAAATAGCAAGAATAATTAAAAGAGGGCTGCTTACTTTTAGTATAATTAGTATAGTATCAATTGAAAGGAGGCAAATAGAATGTTAAATAACAGCCTTAAGAATACGGCATTAGCTGTTGAATATATCGAAGCACATTTAACAGAAAAAATTGATTTGGCTATTGTAGCAAATGCAGTTCACTATTCAAAAAATCATCTCCATCGCATGTTCACCAACACGATTGGACTTACCATACATGATTATGTTCTGCGCCGGAAACTGACCGAGGCCGCAAAGTTGTTGGTTTTTTCGGATAAGCCAATTCTTGATATTGCTTTGATTGCGGGATATGAAAGCCAACAGGCGTTTACGAATATTTTTACTGCCATGTATAAGCAACCTCCTAACAAGTATCGGGATAACGAAAAATTTTATCCGCTACAATCAAAATTTGAATTTGAGGGAGGGTACAATATGCTTAATAATGAAGAAAATTTTCAATGGGATATTGATTATGCATCAGAAAGGGATATCCCCTGTTGGATGGCTCTGGTTCGGCTCGTCATTGATGGTTTTCCGCATCTGCATGAGGATGAATATATTCAGGTATTGAAACAGCGAATCAGAACTAGACAGGCGTTAATATTAAAAGATAATGAGATTGCGATTGGGGCCATGCTTTTCTCTTATAAAACTGGAAGCATTGATTTTATGGGGACACACCCGCTCTACCGTAAAAAAGGGATTCCCAAAGCGTTTCTTGATAAGGTAATGGGAGAGCTACTAAAAGGAAAAGATATCAGCATTACCACATATAGAGAGGGTGATAAAGCGGATACTGGACACCGTAAGGCAATCATGGACTTAGGTTTTGCAGAGGCCGAGTTGCTTGTCGAGTTCGGTTATCCTACACAACGATTTATTCTACCACAGGAGAAAACACATGAATAACAAACAGAAACTTGACAGGAGCTGTCAAAATACTCCTGCCCTAAATATGGACAACAGCATTCCTTTCCCGGATGAAATACTCCATCTTGAAGAAATCAATCATAAACTGGACGATGCTTTGGAAAAAGCGGATGCCGATGTTGATCGACTTGATAAGGAATATATGGATTTTAAGCGGTACATGGTGCAAAACCGCGGCGAAATAGACCCGCATGAAATGTTCCAAAATGAATTGGCACTAAATAGGATTGACAATACCGGAGCATTTGCTGTAGGAATAAGAGATAAGATTGCCAAGCTAAAAGAGTCTCCTTATTTTTCTCGCATAGATTTTCAAGAAAATGAGAGCAGGGAATTAATAAAGTATTATATCGGGAGTTTTTCGTTCAGTTACGAAAACGAGTTGCTAATATTCGATTGGCGCGCACCTATTGCCAGTATGTTCTATGATTATGAAATTGGTCCGGCGGGCTTTGACGCTCCCCAAGGAAGAATAGAAGGGAAATTAACCCGTAAACGGCAATTCAAAATAAAAGACGGTAAATTGGAATATGCTCTTGAAAGCTCCATCAACATTCAGGATGATATTCTGCAACAGGAATTGAGCCATACTTCTGACGAAAAGATGAAGTCCATTATTGCCACCATTCAGAAAGAGCAAAACCAAATCATTAGAAACGAAAAATCAGGTACGCTAATTATTCAGGGAGTTGCCGGTTCCGGGAAAACCTCTATCGCCCTACACCGAATTGCCTTTTTACTATATCGCTTCAAAGACAAGCTATCATCGAACAATGTGACAATACTATCGCCTAACAAGGTTTTCGGGGATTATATTTCCAATGTTCTACCGGAGCTTGGCGAAGAACCCATTTATGAATTGAGCATTGCGGATATTGCAAAAGTGCAATTAGAGGGTGTCATTGATTTTGAAGCGGATATAGACCCATTAGAAATAAATGATAACGCATGGGTGGAGCGTGTGCGCTTTAAGTCTACACTAGGTTTTGTGAAGCTAATGGACAAATTCATTGCCCAGATACCCAGTATTGTTTTTGAACCTATTGATTATACTTACGGACGTTTTACTGCGAAAGCGGATATCATAAGCGCACGTTTTCATGCATATAACAAATATCCCGTCAAACGGCGTTTGCAGATGGTAGCAGATGATATTTATGACCGTTTTGATACTGATAATTATATGGAAGAGGATATACCAGAAAGCAAAATCATTCTCAAAGCCCTAAACAAAATGTTGAAAGTCAAAAATACGCTATCACTTTATAAAGAATTTTATAAACACATTGGGAAGCCGAAAATGTTTGTCATGTCCTCAAAGAAAACATTGGAGTGGGCTGACGTTTTCCCTTTTCTGTATCTTCATGCTGCTTGCGAAGGATTGCAGGAAAGCAGCATAATCCGGCATTTGGTTGTTGATGAAATGCAGGACTATACCCCTATCCAATACGCAGTAATCAATCTGCTGTTCAAATGCCCAAAAACCATTTTGGGGGATTTCGGACAATTTATCAACCCTAACCATTTACACACATTAGACGATATGCGGCAATTATATGATGGCGCTGAATTTGTTGAATTATCAAAAAGCTATCGCTCCACCTATGAGATTATTTCCTTTGCAAAGCAGATCAAATGTATAGGAACGATAGAAGCCATAGAACGCCATGGTGAAGCTCCTACGCTAATTAAGTGTCAGAATAAGGGGGACGAGCTTATGAGCATAAAGAATGGGATTGAAGCATTTTTCCAAACAGCATATTCCTCTCTTGGGATAATTACAAAGACCAACCAAGACGCAAGATTGCTTTACGCCCAGCTATCGCCCGATTATGATCTGCATTTAATTTTGCCGGAAAGCACCCATTTTGTAAACGGCATATCTATCACATCAATACAGATGTCAAAGGGATTAGAGTTTGATGAAGTCATAGTCCCTTGCGTGGACAAGGCTACTTATTTTACGAAATATGACAGAAGCTTGCTTTATATCGCCTGTACACGGGCTATGCACCGGTTGACGCTTTTATATACAGGGGAAATATCCCCTTTATTGGGGTCAACACAGCCCGAAAGAAGAAATGCGTGTTGAAAGTTTAAGCAATAATATGAAATCAAAGGAGAGTTTATTATGGCTACTTTTATTACTCAAACGGCTACAAAAATGTAACTGCAACAAAAATGAATACATCGGGCCAAATTGGCCCGACGTTAACGGAGGTATTATCATGGCAAAAGAGATTTTTTTAGATAAAGGCATTCCACCGGATCAGGATATGCTTGTTTCGGTTTGTTGTTGGAGTGACTTGTTATTACAAGCGAGGAAGTAGTAACGAAAGGAAAAACATCGACATGAATGGCACAACATTTGAAACATTAACACTAAAAAAGACCCTGCCATTAAAATAATGGGGGCCTGCAATGTTTAAACCAGGATTCGGTGGATTAAACAGATTTCGCATATTGTATGCCATTTCTGAAGGTAAAAAAATAGATTCGAAACCCTTTTATCACAACACGGTTTACTTGCCGAATTCAGGTTTAATTCTTTTCTAGATCAAAATAAGGTAGCCAATCCCAGGATTAAGATATGCCATGATTGGTCTAAAGCAATTTTAAGCCATTGAATGTGGGCTGTCCCAGTTATGGTTTTGGCCCAAAAATCAATAAATTGCCGTTGATCGAGGATTAGATGAGCCACAAAAACAAGTGCGATTCCGGGCCAGGATAATCCTCCTTTCAATAAAGCAAAGAGTGCAACAATTGCGGTGTATACAACAGAGTGAACCAATAAGGGTAAAAAACGGCTGCTCTTATTTTCAGCCATCCAGCGTATTTGAAATAAATAGTCCCCTACAAGATGTCCGATCAATAACCAGCAAAATAAATTCATCCGTATCAGACCCCGTTTCATATTTTAAAATAGTGAGATTACAGCCCTGTTTTCTCAAAGAACGGGATTTTCTCAAGTAATTCTTCTTTTTCACTGACTAACTCTTTGTTAGCAGTACTTAACCGTTTCATTAGGCCATGGACAAACAGCATTAATAAATTAACACCGGCTTTAGGATACATCCGGATAAAATTAAAAAAGTCGTCCCTGCCAATCCTTAGGATCAACCCAGTGTCTGCAGGGGAGATATTGGCAGTCCTCCTTTGACCATCGGTAAAAATACCATTTTCTCCGAAAAAATCTCCTGCATGAATTGTCGATATTTGAATTTGATTGCCATTTTCATCATTAACGGTTACATTTAATTCACCAGTTATCACCGCATAAAAGCAATAGCTGATTTCACCCTGGGTGATGATTTTTTCGTCTTTATGGTATTCGAAATAATCGGCAATATTTAAAAGCATCTTTTTTTCATTATCGTCAAGGTATTGAAAGATCTTAATTTTATAAACCTTAGCCATCAAATTGCTGTCAATGATATCAATTTTTCGCATAAGATCACCTCGTTTATTCATTATATCCGATTTCTGATTGTAGGTAAACCCTGCAATTCTTAGGTGAAAAATCCAATCGAAACCAAGATGTTCGGAAAAAAATTAAGTCAACGATTCACTAATAATAAATCAGATGACATATTAAGATTTTATCAAAATAGCCGATATTAGTGTCGTTAGGGATTCAGTTTGTTATGAAAAAATATCCAGCTCTGTTTGAAACAAGCCGGTGCGCTAAGCTAAAATTATATCAATGAGGTTTTTCGATTCAATATTGGGTATTGGATTTTAGAGTCAAACAGTTAGAAGTTAAAGCTTCGAAAATAAACATTCGTGGGCTTAATTTACCGGTTCTGATGAGAGTAAAGATAAGAGCGTGAAAAAATGTTCAATAAAATTATCGGCAAAAAAATTGATAAAACCCGAATAACTCCGCTTGCCACCAAAATTATCATTATTTTCACTCTGTTTATTTTGGTCTCCAATTTGGCTTCCAATTACGTAAATTTGACTTATAACCGTTCCGTTTTGGTCAAATTTATTCGGGAGTTTTTAATTCGAGACCTAAAAGAGATGTATACCATTTGCAATACCCAATATGACATCGACCAGTTTAGCAATAATTATCACGATTCCATTCGAAATATTGAACGCAATGCTTTGGAACAGTTCAAGAATAAAAAATCGGTATTTTTAGGAATCAAAGCAAATGGTACGATTGTTTTCCAAGCGTCCCGCATAAAAAAATATTCCCGCTTTAGCGATGGCAAAACATTGGCACTGATGCGGCAAAACCGCAGTAAAGGAATATTGGAAGGCTCTTTGCCGTTCCGTTTTAACGGTGATACCTATTATGGCCTGTATAAGTATAATTTTAGGTGGAATCTATATATTATTCGGGGTGAGGAATATAACGAGTTTTACGCGGAATCAACCCGAATCTTCCATACAATTTCATTGATCATCATCATCATTACATTATTCACCGCTGTCTTTGGTATTCTGATTCTAAATTACATCACCCGTTTTATTACAGTCATCACCGACCGCATTATGACCATGACCCAAAGTCAGCAACTAGAGATCATTGATTTAAAAGGCGCCACCAATGATGATATTACATTTTTGGGAATGGCGTTTAATTCTTTGGCCGGAACAATCAATAACCTGTTGCAAATCTTCCGGAAATTCGTAAACCGCGATATTGCCCAAAAGGCTTATCAAGAGCGTGAGGTCCGTTTGGAAGGCAAACAAATGGAACTAACCATTTTGTTTTCAGACATTAGGCGATTTACTTTTATTACCGAGACCTTGGGAACAGATATTATCAAACTTTTAAATGTGCACTATGATAATACGATTAAGGAAATCATTCAATATAACGGTGTTATCGGTTCCATTATCGGTGATGCCCTTCTCGCGGTTTTTGGTGTATTTGAAGATCATAAAAATAATAAGTCATACCAAGCTGTGAAATCAGCTTACAAGATTCAAGAGTTGGTTGCTTTGTTACGGGAAACCATGGGTCAAAAGAGGGAACGTGTCATCAGAGAGAAAGGAAGCTTATCGGAAATTGAAGAAAAAGTTTATCAAGCGGTACTGATTGAGGTTGGAGTCGGCATTGACGGCGGAATCGTTTTTTACGGTAATATCGGCTCTTCGGAACGGATGACCAATACTGTGATTGGTGACAATATAAATGCTGCCTCCCGTTTGGAAGGTCTGACCCGTATTTATAATGTACCGGTTATTGTCTCGGAATATGTCAAGAAGGATATTGAAACGAATGTCGTTGAACATGGTTTGGTTTTTGTAGAAATCGATACGGTATTGGTGAAGGGGAAAACAATCGGCGCTAAAATATACTGGCCAATCCCTAAAAAAAGTTATGACGAAAAAGTGGGACTAAGGGCTGCCCTTAATAATTTCGCACAGGGACTTCAATTTTATTATGAGGGCGATTGGAAAAATGCTAATCGTTTATTTGGTGAAACGCCATTGGCAGTGGCTGAAGTTTTCAAAGAGCGTACCTTGGCGGGCTGTCCGGAAAAGTGGGATGGAACATGGAAAATGACAAGCAAATAACTGGCATGAATGTTGATCAAGTTAAAAATGTCTTTTTGAGCGAAGATCTTTTGGTGAAGTATATTAAACCCGAGATTTATTCTTTACCGGAAGAGTTTGCTAAAAGCAAAAAAAATAGAAATTTTTTAGTTTATGGATTAATCTTTTTATACATCGCGACCATTGGGCTTAGCGCTTATTTTCTAACTTCTTTTGAAGATCAGAAAAGCAAGCGGGTTGAGGTCAATATCCCCGAATTTCGGCAGTTTAATTTAATAGAATTATTGGTAGAAAAGAAAGCGAACGAAGAAAAACTGACAGAGCTTCAAAAAGAGCTAACGGATTTACGAACCAACAGTATGAAAGAAATACAAAAACTATCTCCTAAGAATCAACAAAAAGCGATTGCCGAGATGAACGAGAAGATCAAGAAGCTGGAGGATAGTTATAAACAACAGATTCGTGCAAAAGAAGAGTCTCTGCGGGCGCTTCAAAAATCAATTGCCGGTGATCAGCAGCGAATCGCCCGAAGTCTTCGGGATGCTCAGTCAAAGTATCAAGATCAGAATCAAATGCAAGGAGCTGAGCTGGTTCGAATCAATAACGAATATGAAGCTAGGATTATCAAGCTAAAGGCCGATCAGCAAGCTGAGATTAAGAGACTGCAGAAAGAACATCAAACGGAGATTGATGGCCTGAAAAAGGAAAATCAAGCTTTGGTTGATGATTTGACATTACGATATAACCCGATTTTCTCCAAAGGGGAAATTGCAGCAGTCATCAATGGGAAAGTTACGAATTCTAATCATCCAACTTTACATAAATACGACAAAACACTGGATAATACCAATGTCCAGAGTGAACAGGCCTTCAACCAGCTGCGCAGAAAGATTCGTAATCAGAAATTGATCATTGATAACCTGCAAAAAATTCCTTATACTAATTCGATTCCTTTGGCCCTCAATAGTTTGGAACAATTGTCGCAATCGATTATCAGTGATTATGAAACCCTTTGGAGCGGCCTTGCGGAACAGGTTGATACCAAGAGTAATTATTTAGGCGGTTTCAACTACGCAATGAACTACCTGTCAATAACTAAACGTGAAAGCGGTTTTGTAATCGATTCCCGCAATCCCAACCGGATGTTAATTTTTATCGATCAAGTGTATTCACTTAAAAACGGCGATACGGCTTATGTTTTCAAAAATGATGATACTCCGATTGCTAAAATTGAACTGTCTCCGGAACATGAAAGAGTCATCGCCAAGGTAAAAGAAGTCATAAGGCCGGTTAAAATTGAGCCTTTCGATAAAATCTTATTAAAACTGGAGGTGACTCCATGAAACGAATTCTGGCGATATGGATTACAGCATATATTATGCTGCTTGGGTGCCGGACTTCCGCTTCTGCTTTCGAATGGAAGCCCCTTAATGTCGAATTAGTGGACCAATCAGAAAACGATACCCAAAAAATTGTGGTCCTCAAAGATAAGCAGAATCATACATTCAAAGTCATTTATCAAGATGAAATCATGTTAAAAAAACTCAGCGCTCCAATTATAAAATATAAAGATATATTTTATTCTTGGCAGAGTATTCATTGTAAGAATTTAACCTTTATGGTGATTGCCAA
>JAEZKW010000005.1 GCA_023415375.1 Bacillota bacterium | reverse complement strand
ATCGAATGCATATTTGGATTTGGTAAGTTCTCTCATCCGTAATTTTACCAAATCATTCAAGGCCAGCATAATAAAAAACATCTCCGGATAGAGGTAATTGCATTTGTAATATACGTTATTCCGGGGGGCGATCAAGGAATGAAATTTCATGACGGCATCATTTATACCGTTTTCCACAAGTTCAATCTCCCTCTCACCCTGCATGGCATGACGGATATCATAACAGAGGCCTAATACGCGAGTGGATATGTGGATATAAGCCTGATTCTTCTGTGAGGACTCATCTACAGTTACTTTGTAAAAGGCATTGACCAAACTTTCAAAATCATTAAAATCGCCGCTGATTTCAACTCCGGCGAAATTGGGGGTATTTTTAATCCTAATCATAGTGAAGCCACGTTCCTTTTCTAATTTAGCTTTCGATATTCTTTAGCTATTTTATAGAAAATTCCTCTATCAAATTTTAGTTGGAATAATATAAAAAGCCGGACCCAACTGGCTTACTTCCTCCCACAGTGCTTCGAATAAATCCGGGTTTCGATCAAAACTTGCCTCATAATCTGGATAGGCCCGAAAGAACATTTCAACGCCCAAAGGTTCCGCGTGATGATGGGTGATATAAAGTCCCATTTCAGTGGCGAATTCCCAGTAGCCGCCCTATCTTGGCAGATCAGTCCCTGGAATCACCATGTTGCCACCTGAGCGCAAAAGGGTTTCAAAAACGGGAAACCAAACCTCTCTTGGCGGTGGATAAATATCGGTCCAGCCGATTAATCAGGCCTCATCATTGACGAACCAACCCCGGTAACGGACTTTAGGATCATGTGACAAATAGTCCTGCATTGGGATTTCAACTTGCTTTTGAGGTATTATTTTTTGATCGGCCCAAAACCAAAAAGGCTCAATTCCAAAAATTTATGACTAATATAAAGTAATCCGTAAACAATTCCCAAATCATCGCTACCGCTAAGGATCATTCTCGCTTCGCCATGGTCTGGATTGTTATCAAAACGCAATGCAAAAGCCTCGGCTCTTGTTTTGATCGGATCATCCGCCCCTGCATATTGGATAACGACTGTAGCCGGTTCACGAGTAACCGCAGTCAACGGCCGATGACCCAATACTCTTTCCATATCCCGGACAAATATACTTGTACCATGTCGTATCGGCATAGTGATGGTTTCCGGAAGCAAAAAGCGTGTATGGCATCTAAGATAAAACAATTTTCTCTCGTCATATCGGTGCTTTTATGAAGATGGCCAATGAATTTCCTCCGCGAACAGCAAATGTAAGCCCTTACTTTACTGGATTTTAAAGAATACATCATTTAGAAAAGGTTAAAATCATATTACATTTTTTCGGAAAGAATTGACTAATTTCGAAAATCTTGCTTTACTAAAATAGAATTCCTTGTATGGTAGTATACAAGTTTGTCAATAAACGTAGCTTCCTTTAAATCTAAATGTCAGGTCAAGATGCCAATATTCCATTAGGGGTATCACCAAAGTATTTGGGAGAAAGGATTAAAAAACAATGATTCAATTAAACAAAAATAGCCTTCACGATCAAAAGATTTGGTTGGATTCCGGAATTGAATTACCTAATTTCGACCTTGCCAAAATGGTGGCCCAAACGAAAGAGTCCCCTTCCTGGCTTCATTTTGGGGCTGGAAATATCTTTAGAGGGTTTCCTGCCGTATTACAACAAAAGCTGTTGAATTCAGGAAAAGCCGCTACAGGAATTGTGGCCGTCGAGACCTTCGATTTCGAGATTATTCAGCGAATCTATCAGCCTTATGACAATTTAAGCTTGCTAGTAATCATGAATCCTGACGGAACTCTGACGAAGAAAGTAGTTGGAAGTATCGCTGAAGGGTTGATTGGTGATATCTCATACACCTCCGACTGGCAACGTTTACAGGAAATATTTACCAAGCCTTCCCTGGAGATGGTCAGTTTTACTATCACTGAAAAAGGCTACAGCCTGAAAAAGATCTCCGGAGAATATTTGGAGGATGTTTTGCAGGATATGCAAAATGGGCCTAGCAGGCCTAGACACGTTATGGCTAAAGTCGCAGCCCTAGCCTATACTCGATATCAAAACGGTAAGCTACCCATCGCCTTTGTTAGTATGGATAACTGTTCTCATAACGGAGAGAAGCTTCATCATGCGGTGGAAACGATTGTGAAAGTATGGGTGGACAATGGGCTGGCGGAAAAGGGATTTCTGGAATATATCAACAATCCGCACCAAGTATCCTTTCCCTGGTCGATGATTGATAAGATCACTCCCAGACCTTCGGAAACGGTTCAAGCGGCACTCGAAGCCATAGGTTTCGAAAGCACTGAAATCTTATGTACTTCTAAAAGCACTTATATCGCACCTTTCGTGAATGCTGAAGGTCCCCAATACCTTGTGATTGAGGACAGCTTTCCGGGTGGACGTATGCCGCTGGAAGCGTCCGGCGTATTATTTGCCGACCGGCAAACGGTGGATAGAGTTGAAAAAATGAAGGTCTGCACCTGCCTCAATCCTCTGCATACCGCTCTGGCGGTGTTTGGATGTCTGCTTGGCTATAACTCAATTGCCGCAGAAATGAAAGATGGCCAATTAAAGAAATTGATTGAAAAAATTGGCTATCAAGAAGGGCTACCGGTGGTAGTAAACCCAGGGGTTATCAATCCTGCGGATTTTATCCGGGAAGTCATCGAAGAAAGGCTTCCCAATCCCTATATTCCGGATACCCCCCAAAGGATTGCTTCCGATACCTCACAAAAAGTAGGTATCCGGTTTGGTGAGACCATCAAATCCTACCATGAAAGGGGTGATTTAGATCCTGCCACTCTTACCTATATTCCATTGACAATTGCCGGTTGGTGCCGGTATTTACTGGGCCTAAACGACAATGGACAAGCTATGCCATTGAGCCCCGATCCGATGCTGGATGTACTAAAGTCATATCTTGCTGGAGTTCATTTGGGCAAGCAGGAATCAGTTGGGGATAGTCTGAAACCTATTCTATCCAATGAAAGACTATTCGGTTCCAACCTATATGAAGTCGGACTGGGAGAAAAGATCGAAAACTATTTCCGGGAATTGATATCTGGTCAGGGGGCAGTAAGAGCAACTTTACAAAAATATTTGGGATAAGAGACTATTTACTTGTAGATTGGAAGTGACAACTATGAAGATGACCTTCAGGTGGTTCGGAGACAACGATAGCGTTTCGTTGGATAAAATCAGACAAATACCTGGAAAACCCGGGATTGTCGGCGCCCTTTACGACGTACCCGTAGGCGAAGTCTGGCCGGTTGAAAAAATTAGGCACTTAAAAGATACCATAACCAATGCCGGACTCGAATTAGAGGTTATCGAGAGTGTTAATATTCACGATGACATCAAGATCGGGCTTCCAAGCCGGGAGCGTTATATCGAGAACTACCAGCAGACTCTGAGAAATCTTTCAAAATTCGGTATCAAGGTAGTATGTTACAACTTCATGCCAGTATTTGATTGGACCCGCTCCGAATTGGCAAAAGCATTACCGGATGGATCAAACACGATGGCCTATGATGAAACAAAAGTACAGCAGGTCGATCCGGACAAGTTGGCCCAAGAAATAATGAAAGCTGGCTCTAACGGTTTCGAACTGCCGGGTTGGGAACCGGAACGGTTGCAAACCCTGAAAGAGTTGTTTGAGCAATACCGGAATGTTGATGAGGAAAAACTCATTGAAAACCTTGGATATTTTTTGAAAGCCATTATTCCGGTATGTGAAGAGGTTGACATTAAAATGGCGATTCATCCCGATGACCCGCCATGGTCCATTTTTGGACTGCCCAGGATCGTTACAAACAAAGAAAATTTGGAACGTATTGTCAACCTAGTTGATAGTCCATTCAATGGATTGACATTGTGCAGCGGTTGCCTGGGAACCAATCCCGATAATGATATCCCGTCTTTAATCCGTCATTTTGGAGGAAAGGGCCGGATCCATTTCGGCCATGTGAGAAATATCAAGATCCTTTCCCGGGGCACCTTCTATGAATCATCCCATTTGTCTTCGGATGGCTCGCTGGATATGTTTGAAATCATGAAAGCCTACCATGATGTTGATTTCAAAGGATATATCCGGCCCGACCACGGCAGGATGATTTGGGACGAAGTGGGCAGACCCGGATACGGTTTATATGACCGGGCACTGGGAATTGCTTACCTGAACGGACTATGGGAAGCAATTGACAAAATGAAGAAGAAAGTTTAAAACTAACTAGACAGGATATTTCTAAAGGCTCCGCCTAAGATAATTGTTGCTCATGACCTTCTATCGGAGCCTTTACAAAAAATCAACCAAAAATAAAGGAGAACTGCTGTAGGTGGAAGTTTTAGAAAAGCTGTCCGGCGAGTCCATGCGGGAATATATCATTCGGGTATTGAAACATAATATCATTAATTTAAATTTAAAACCCGGTCAAAATATCAGCGAGGCGGAAATTGCCGAGCAATTGGGCGTTAGCAGGACTCCGGTACGGGAAGCGTTTATTACGTTGTCTCACGAGTCATTACTAGAAGTTTACCCCCAAAAGGGCACCTACATTTCTTTTATTGATCTAAACCTGGTTGAGGAAGCAAGATTTTTACGGTTAACACTGGAAAAAGCCATTGTCAGATTGGCCTGTAATTTTCTCACTGCCCAATATATTGAGGAGTTGGAGGAGAATCTCCATCGCCAAGAATTTTATTTAACCAATTCCAACTCCTCTAAATTATTGGAGCTCGATAACCAGTTCCACCGAATCATTTTTAAGGCCTGCAAAAAAGAACGGATTTTTATCCTTATTGAATCTGTAAATACTCACTTTGACAGAGTTCGCATGTTACGGTTAACTGCGAGTCTCAAAGTAGACAAAATACTCTCTGAGCACCACGAGATCCTCTCCGCCATTAAAGAGAAAGATGCTGAAAAATCGGAAAAAATAATCGAAACCCACTTGACTAGCTTTATGATTGAACAGGAATTATTACAACAGCAATTTCCAGATTATTTTAAATGATACCCTCAACTACGGGGATTCAAACCCTGTGCGTTTACACGACTTTAGCCAAATACGAAGCTATATCAAAATCACCTTTGACATTTACTATAATAACGACTCCCCAATGATATTCCGCAGCAATGCTTTTCAACATTAACCTTGACGTTAAGGTTAATCTGATATAAACTAATTACATTTCCGTTCATAAGGAATCAAGGGATATACCTTAACTTTGGGGATGACTTAAAAAATGAATGCAACTGAGAATTTAGCAAATAGTTTTTCTGCATTAAAACACCAAAACTTCCGCTATTTTTGGTTTGGCCAATGTATTTCTTTACTTGGAACATGGATGCAGCGAACAGCCCAACTTTGGCTGGTTTATAGCATTACCAAGTCCCCGTTTCTCCTTGGTATTCTAGGTGTGTTCCAATTCGGCCCGATGCTCTTCTTTTCAATCTTTGCCGGTCCGTTGGTCGATCGGTTTCCTAAACGAAAATTACTGATCATCACTCAGAGTATCCTAATGATTCAGGCTTTTATTTTGGCGTCTTTAGTCTGGACGAAACATGTCCAATACTGGCATATTCTTGTCTTAGCAACGATTATGGGATTTGTCAATACGCTTGACATGCCGACCCGTCAGTCATTTATTATTGAGATGGTAGGCAAAGAGGATCTGATGAGCGGAGTGGCTTTAAATTCTGCTATTGTCAATCTTGCCAAAATTATTGGACCGGCAATATCGGGAGTCGCTATTGCTTCTCTAGGAACTGCTTCCAGCTTTTTCCTAAACGGTATCAGTTTTGTCGCTGTCCTGAGCGGCCTTTTTCTTATAAAGACGACTGAAGTTACAATCCGTCGAAAAAGCAATAGCGTATTATCGGATACATTCGAAGGATTAAGATACATTATCACAAGTCCTGTCCTTTTACGCGCAATTCTAGTCATGCTGGCAGTTGGAACTTTCGCCATGAATTCTGACGTCATCATTCCTGTTTTTGCGAAAGAAGTCGTTCATAAAGGGGCGAGCGGATATGGTTATCTTTTATCGGCCATGGGAATCGGATCGCTAATTGGAGCAATCCTCGTTTCGGTCCGCTCGAAAAAAGTCGCTGGTGGTAAATTACTTTTTATCAGTGCTATCTTGGAATGCTTATTGTATATCATTTTAGGATTTGTCCAGGATTATTGGTTGTCAATCGTCTTTCTTTTGATATTGGGTTTCTTTAGTGTTGTTTTTATGACGACCGCCAATTCAACCGTTCAATTAAATTCCTCCAGTGAATACCGGGGCCGGGCCATGAGTGTTTATACGCTAGCTTTCGCCGGCACAACTCCGATTGGGAATTTCTTTGCAGGCACTGTTACCGAAAAACTCGGAGCGGGTGCCGGTTTTTTCGCCTGCGGATTTGTAACCATCATTTGTATTGCTGGGATTGTTTTGTGGATATGGGAAAAGCGTAATAACAATAAGGTAGCCTAATCTAATTTTGCATATTCATACCCTAGAATGATTTCAGTCTCTTTTTTGTCACCTTCCATTCGTATCCGTTTCCAATATATATTCAATTTAGTCCCTCTCTCAACCGGAAAAGAATTACTGGAGGCTTTGGGATTCAGCGCAATAAAAGGAGGCTCCCACATGATGGAAATTGCGCCTTTGTCGTCTTACAATAAAATAATACAAAAATACGGAAAGACTATCATAAAGGTACAACCAATTTGAAAAGGCAAATGAAGACTTTTTAAAAAAAATCCTTGACATATATTGACATCCATTGATATTTGTAATAAAGTTTGACTATATTCTTAAATAAAGTTTTGCTGGGGAGCTGGATCAATCCGGCTGAGAGGGAACTATGGTTATACTGTTCCGACCCATGAACCTGATCTGGGTAATGCCTGCGAAGGGAGTGAAGAGAGCTTTTAAAGCTATACGCCTTTGCTGCGTATAGCTTTTATTATTTTTATTTTGACAAAAGTCCGAATCGATGAAGGAGAACATAATATGATTGGAAAAGTGAATGATGATTTTTTCCAAAAAAACATTCTTACCAATACTGGCTGTGAAGATCACGATTTGGTAATCGGCCCCAGTATGGGAGTGGATTCAGCCATTATCAAAATCCAGGACGGTTATATGGCCATTGCTGAAGATCCTATTTTCCCCAGTATGAATATGACTCCCGAAGACTTTGCTTTTCTAACTGTCCATATTGGAGCAAGTGATGTCGCTGTCATGGGAATCAGACCGCGGTACATGACCTATTCATTGCTGCTTCCTCCCGAAACCCCGGAAAAATATATCAAGGCACTGATTGCTGGCATCAGCAAATATGCCGCCGAATTAGATATCTCCATCGTAGGCGGTCATACCGGTTTTTACGGGGCAGTAACCGTTCCCACCATTGGCGGAATAACGGTCTGGGGCAATGGTAATACCTATATCTCACCCAAAAACGCCTGGGAAAATGATAATATCATTATCACCAAAGGCGCGGGCATAGAAGCGGCGGCCCTTCTGGCCTATGAATTTAAAGAAACGCTTCTCCATCATCTTCCGGCAGATACCATTCACCGGTCAATCGCTAGAATGAGAGAAATAACAGTGGTTAAGGATGCTCTCATTGCTGCTCAAAACAGCGGTGTTCATGCCATGCACGATGCAACCGAGGGGGGTCTGCAAAGAGGGGTTTGGGAAATTGCTCAGGCCTCGAAAAAGGGAATCCAAATCTACAAGAACGATGTATTCATTCCTGAAGATATCCAAAATATTTGCAGTTATTTCAAGCTTAACCCCTGTGAAATTATCAGCGAGGGAACGTTGATTCTCACCTGTTCCCCGGAAAAAACCGCGGAATTATTACTCACATATCAGAAAGCCGGAATTGAAGCAAAAGTTATCGGTAAGGTAACTTCCCCCGAAAAAGGCTGCATTTTTCTTGAAAACGGCAAAGCAGCTACACCTATCGTTCCTCCTGCAAAAGATGAATTCTGGGATGTTTTCTTTCATTCTGCCGCAATGATGAATGAAAATCCCCCGCCCCAAGATGAAAAAAGTAATTCTCGGCTATGCGGGGAGCTTCAAAATACAGTCGACACATTATGTCAAGCAAATATCTATAAGCTGATTCCTGAAATCGGAGCCAACATAGCCTATGCCGCCCCGGACAGTAAAACCCTTGATGAACTGGCAGGTATTCCGGGAAGGATGATCAGGGTCAAGGAACAGTCCGTATCCATGGGTAAAGTTGAAATGGGCGCCAGCACCTATATGGGTAATTCTCTTTTGACAGTCAGAAGATATTTTCCCGAGGCCCGCTGTATAATGAACCTTCGAAGCAATGAAACAATTATCCGGGCCTGCCGCCAAGCCGATTATAAAATGGCCAAAATGCCTGTTCCTAAAGACTATAAACAATCTGACGATGATTTTTACCATGATTTGGGGGAGGTATTGCAAAATTGCAAAGAGAACGCGAGCGCAATGCCGGATATCATTGAAATTCCGGATCGCTTGAATTTAGAAAAACTCATTTTAATCCTGGGAACCTCATTAAAAGAACTTGCTATCAAAGTACTGCAAATGAATAACCAATAAATACGCAGACTGGTAATTCAAACAAATTATGGTCGTGCGGTTTTTAAAACTTTTAATAAATTCGCCATTTCGATGGCTGTTACTGCGGCATCGTAACCTTTATTACCGGCTTTGGTTCCAGCCCGTTCAATCGCTTGTTCAATGGTGTCGGTGGTTAAAACCCCAAAAATCACCGGCATCCCTGTGTCTAGCGAAACTTTGGCTATACCTTTGGACATTTCACTCGCGACATAATCAAAATGAGGTGTCGAACCCCGAATCACTGCTCCTAAACAAATCACTGCATCGAATTTTTGTAAACCTGCCATTTTCTGAGCCACCAGTGGAATTTCAAAGGCTCCCGGAACCCACGAAATTTCGATATCGGCTTCTTCCGCGCCATGTCTGATAAGGCCGTCAATAGCTCCACTTAAAAGTTTATTGCTGATAAATTCATTGAACCGCCCGATTACAATACCAAATTTTAGACCCGCGGCTATCAATTTTCCTTCATTCGTTTTAATTGGCATCTTTATTTGTCTCCTCTGCTGATTTTTGATGATTGACCCTATACAATCCTTCGAATAGGTGACCCATCCGCTCTTTTTTGGTATTTAAATAAGAGATGTTGGTCGCATTGACCTCCGTATAAATCGGCACTCTTTCCACAATCTCCAGTCCATATCCGTCTAAACCCGCTATTTTCCGGGGGTTGTTTGTTAGAAGCCTTATTTGCGCCAACCCTAAATCGGCTAAAATTTGGGCGCCAATGCCGTAATCTCTCATATCGGGTGGAAAGCCTAACCGGACATTGGCATCCACAGTATCAAGGCCGCCATCTTGAAGCTCATAAGCACGAATCTTATTGACGAGCCCAATACCCCGTCCCTCCTGGCGCATATACAGCAAAACGCCTCGGCCTTCGGCGCTGATTTGCTTCAAAGCCGCATCCAACTGTTCGCCACAGTCGCATCTTTGGGAATGAAAAACTTCACCGGTCAAGCATTCCGAATGCACTCTTACAAGAATAGGTTTATCGTAACTTGCTACGTCCCCCATGACTAAGGCGATGTGGTGCTCACCACTGATAATATTTTCATAAGCAACAATTTTAAATTCACCATAAGTTGTAGGTAGCTTGGCTGTGGCGACCCTTTTTACCAGTTTTTCGTTCTGTCTGCGATATTGAATAAGGTTGGCCACAGTGATGATTTTGAGCCGGTGTTCTTGGACAAACTCCATTAATTGAGGAACTCTGGCCATAGTCCCATCATCATTCATGATTTCACAAATTAAGCCGGCCGGAAAAAAACCGGCCATCCTGGCTAAATCAATGGCTGTTTCGGTATGGCCGGCCCGTTTTAAAACACCACCATTCTTGGCAATTAAGGGAAATATATGGCCTGGTTTGGTGAAATCTCCTGCTTTAGCCAATGGATTGGCTAGTTCACTAACGGTATGCGCTCTTTCATAAGCGGAAATACCGGTCGTTGAGTCCTTATGATCAACTGAAACCGTAAAAGCAGTTCCCATATGTTCGTTATTCCGTTCAACCATAATCGATAAACCTAGTACATTAGCTCTTTCTTCAGTTATCGGGGCGCAGATCAGTCCCTTACCGTAAGTCGCCATAAAGTTGACACTTTCAGGAGTTGCTTTTTCGGCAGCCATTAAAAGGTCGCCCTCATTTTCCCTGTCCCCATCATCAACAACTACAATCATTTTCCCCAGTTTCAGATCTTCCAGCGCTTCCTGGATCGAATTAAATTCCATTTTGATCCTCCTCATTGGTTAAAACTCGTGATTTATACAAACCCATTTTCTCTTAAAAGTTCGATCGTGAGAGGGCTTTTGCCATTTTCAAATTGCGGCACTTCACTCATCAGCGTATGGATAACATATTTACCGATAATATCGCACTCAATATTTACGGTATCACCCACTTTCTTACAGTTCAGATTCGTGGTTCTTTGCGTTAAGGGAATTAATGAAACCTGGAAACCGCTTGGCGAGATCGAAGCTAATGTCAGACTTACGCCATTTACAGCCACCGACCCTTGCGGGGCTAAGTACTTTAAAATGGCCCCGGATGCTTCAAATGAACACCGAACGGCATTATCTTCAACTTTTTTGCCACTGATAATCGCGATGCCATCGATATGACCACTGACAATATGCCCGCCCAAACGGTCCGAAATCTTTAAAGCCCGCTCCAGGTTTACTTCTTGTTTTAGTGCCAATGAATTTAATGCTGATTTACGGATTGTTTCCGGCATTACATCCACAGTGAACCAGTCGATGCCATGGGCTGTGACGGTAAGACAAATACCATCTACCGCAACACTATCCCCAACCTTCAAATCAACCATAACAGTTTGACATTCAATCGAAAGTTTGACTGAATTCCTGCCGCGCACCACACTCTTAACCCTGCCGAGTTCCTCAATAATTCCGGTAAACATCATTTTGCTCCTCTGGTTATAGATATCCTTCGATGAGTATGTCTTCCGCTAGTTTTTCAACTGTGATGTTTTTTAGCAAAATCGAGTCTTGAATCAATTCCCGGCCGACGCCTTCGACTGCAGTCAAGGCCGCTCTTCCACCGATAATTTTCGGTGCCACAAAAAACATCACTTTTTTCACAATTCCCGCTTCCAATGCGGACGCATTCAGGGTTCCTCCTCCTTCTAGCAGCACACTGTCGATTTCCAGCTTTGTGAGTTCTCTCATTAATTGAACGAGGTCCACTCGCCCGTCAACGCCATCGACTTTAATGATGGATACCCCTTTGGCTTTAAGTATTGCTTCTTTGGTTGATGATATTTTTGAGGTCGTCGCCAAGATCGTCAGGGAACCGGAAGGAACGGCTAATACCCGGCTATCCTCAGGTATTCTGCCCTGACTGTCCACAATAATCCGGATCGGGTTTTTACATTCGATTCCTTCATATCTGGCGGTTAGAAGTGGATTATCCCTTAAGACCGTATTGATACCCACCATAATCGCGGCCACCCTTTGTCTGATCCGATGCACATATCGCCTTGAACTATCCCCCGAAATCCACTTAGAATCCCCACTATAAGAAGCAATCTTCCCATCAAGTGTTGAAGCAGCTTTTAAAATAACAAAAGGTTTCTTTTTGGTGATATACTCGACAAATATTTCATTAAGTTTCTGAGCCTCTTCTTGAAGGACACCGACAGTTACCTCAATTCCCGCTTCTTTGAGCATCTGGATTCCCCTTCCTGATACCTTCGGATTTGGATCGTCCATTGCAATGACCACTTCAGCAAAACCGGCTTCGATGATAGCCTTAGCGCAAGGCGGCGTCCGGCCGTAGTGTGAACAAGGCTCCAAATTGACATACAAAGTGCTTCCTTTTATATCCTGCTTCGCCTTTTCAATCGCAGCCACCTCGGCATGCGCCCGTCCCAAGGCTTCATGAAATCCTTCTGCAATGATTTGACCATCTTTGACAATAATTGCGCCTACCAGCGGATTGGGGTTTGTTCTGCCCCAGCCAGCCTCTGCCAGTTCTAACGCTCTTTTCATATAAAACTCATGATGACTCATTGAAAAATCGCCTGCCCAGTGAAGTAGTTTTCCGTCAGAAAAAATAAAATTCCCTAGAAGTATATACTCCTAGGGATAGCAAAATTCAAAAAGCACGAAAATCTTCTTTCATCCAGACTGTACTGTCGGCTCCGGAATCTAACCGGATCTGCTTTCGCTCGCGGGCTTTAATGTTATAGCATCGCTAGTAAGCTATATAACATTATCTACCGCCGGTAAGGAATTGCACCTATCCCTGAAGAGTGTTATAAAATTATAAAATATTCAATTAAAAATAAAATACCATGATTTACCGAAAAGGTCAAGGACAGAATTTGGTGTTTTCAATTTGCTCCTCCCCAAAGCTATATTTAATGATTGTAAACAGGCCATTGTAAAAATCAATAAAGAATAATATGTCTTACAATACTTTATCATAAAAATTAAAAGGGTCTTTCTTCCCGAATGCATACATTTGTCCAACAAAGGTATATCCCATTTTTTGAAACAAGGCATTCATTTTAGTGTTTAATAAGTTGGTATCGGAGCGCAAATAAGTCACTCCGCTTTTCTTGGCTCGTTCTTCTGCAAACTGTAATAACCTGGAACTAATACCCTGCCCACGGAATACAGTAGCAACTGCCATTCTATGTATAACCAGCGGCTTTTGACTGCTTGACCAATTGATTTGGGCATATTCTTCCGGTTCATAATCGTTGATACAAATGAAACCGCTCACCTTCCCATTGGTGTCACTGATATAAAGCTCCTTTTTTTGAATATCATTTTCAAAATCAGCCGCCTGAGGATAGACTTCATCCCATTGAT
>JAEZKW010000002.1 GCA_023415375.1 Bacillota bacterium | reverse complement strand
CGGCGATATTTTTCCGGCAACCACATCCCAATCGGTTCGTATAATGCATCTTTGATACTGCAAAGGATACCCCATATATCGCAACCGACTTCTTCGCAATAATCAAAATAATTATCCGCCTTGATTCCCCTTTTTAAAATAACTTTTCGGGACGGCCTTTCGATGACTTGAACAAACACCGTGTTTGGTTTGGCTTTTTCAGACATTGTAACATCCCCTTTTTGTAACATAAGGTAATAATCACGGATCCGGCTCGGCATAAACAGTGGCAGCGGAGGAGTTTCTTTACGGTAGTTTTGCGGCGTGATCCCAAATTTATCAGAAAACGCCCTGGTAAACCCCTCATGAGAGTCAAAAGCGAAATTAAGGGCTACATCGGTGATTTTTGCTTCCTCGTCCCATAAACTTAAGGCCGCCCGGGACAGCCTTAAGGAACGTATGTATTCAAGAGGAGTCTTTCCAGTGAGTTCTTTAAAAATCCGTAATGTATGCCATGGTGAATAACCTGCCACTCGAGAAAGCTGATAAAGGGTAATCTGTTGTTTTAGATTGGCTTCAATATAATCTTGCATCCGCTGCACTGCATTGATCCAGTCCCAATTTTCCATGATTTCACCTCTGGAATACAGAATACCATATCAATGAATGAAGTTGCTTGACTTGGATTGCTTTATTTTGGGGATTAATATGAAAATAAAACTTCGCTGGTTTAGGGCGCGGGGCTGTCCCAAAAGTAAATTTAACGATAAAGATATACAATATATTGCAATCAACATATTCGATGAAGCTATATATTTAAATTACTTTTTAGACAGCCTTGACTTCTTCGGCTCGTTTTATTTTCATAAGAGCTGCTTAGAAAATAGAATGAATGTCCAGAAATTCGGGCGTAGACCTCTCTCAGCGCCTTCTTCTGAAGGCGAGCTCTGGGAGAGAAACCCTACGCACTAGTGCGTGCTGCCACTGTAGCCAAAAATCTTTTAGAGGTCAGCGGCTTCGAACTCTAAAAGTTCGCGGTTACCCTTCCACCTGAATTAGCAGCTTTGGTCCGCTTCATGGTGGGGAATGGCTCGCGTCCAATGGGACGCGCGGGTTAGGTCGCAGTAGCCGGTTACGGATAGTTACAAGTTTAAAAACTTGGGTCTATTTCATCAAGCCCACTCAACTGAAACATAAAACAATTGGGACTGTCCCAGAATAATTTCTGAAACAATCCCAACTGTATTTTGTTCAAGGATTCAAATTCAAGATTAATTGCCAAGAAACATATAATAATCACGCTAAATTTAGTTATATCTTGAATGGATATGCCCCATATTGAAGGGTTTCTTGACTTTACAAATTTTTTCAGTACAATGCTTGCATTGCAGATTAACATTACTGCCTTCAAAAAAACGCAAAGGATGTTTCCAATAAGAATACTCCCACCGAACTAATAGAACCAAGGCAACCGATACCAAACTCCATGAAAAGAAACTGGGCACAAAGAGTAAAGGGGTACATACCATCATCGAATCCCAATTAAATATACGACAAGTTACGCAACAGCGGTTTTTCATAATCAAATATTGAAACGGACACCATAACAATATGCAAATCATGTCACAGACTAAATAAAACAAGGACAATAATACCAGTTCGGGTTGGTTTATAATCTTTGAAAAATAACCAAAGGCGATCATTGCGTTTATACCGAACCATACAGTAAATACTTTCCAAGCAGCTTTGTTTTCTAAATGAATCCAATTATCAATTTCTGATTTTGTAAACTTTTGGTTGCTTGGTTCAAAGCCAGACGTAAACTGTTTACGGCAACCTATACTATCGCCTTTTTGCGGGAAAAACTTTGGAATCATTTCTACCATTATTATCATCCAAATAACATAGATGGGCTTGAAACCATGATTGAGGGATATTCCCGCATTTGTGAACAATAAGTTGCTTTGATCCCTTATATAAAGATGAACCGCAGCAATCAATACCGCGATTCGCATAACCATCCTGGTGCGGTAAATGTTAATCAAATTGAATCCGTTTCTCCCTGGTTGCCTATATGATCAATAAACAACTCGACCCTTTTTAACTCTTTTTAGTTTTTCAGTGGTTAAGGTCGAGGAACTTTTCCGAAGTTAGTCCTGGGAACCAAATTGAAGTTCTTTTGGTTACCAGGATTTCTTTCATGATTCTTCGACAAAAATTAATCGATACCTGCAAATAAATGATAGATTCAATATTGGGATAGGGTCTTCTGAAGACGCAAAAAGAGACTGTTCCTTTAGAGCAGCCTCTTTTTGTTTATGATGGCAAATAGGAGGAAAATTTCAGATTAAAAATGGAGCTATTTCGTGAAATTCTTCATATTAAATCCACTGGTAATGGTTGATTTAGGAGCCAGCATCATAAAATCATTAACGGCAATCGTACCATTGGCATTTCGTATAAATGATGCCGGTGCAGTGAGGTTCTTAAAATCGGAAGATGATACTTTTTTACCGTTACGATTTACTGAATCTGTGCCATTGTAAAAATAATTATCGGCTGTAGCTAAAGCAGCGGGGAAATTATCGGCAGTCGCCGCCTTCGTGTAGAAAGAGATATTGTTTTTGGCCGAAAATTGGGGTTGGGCATTTGCATAATAAGTGAATTCATAATTAACCTTGCCATTATCGACCGAAGTCGTATTTTCAACGGTAATTGCGGGATCACTATTGCTGGTTACCCCAGCGCTTTCATTTTTAAAAGCTAAACAATTCCGCAGGATATGTTTGACAGCCAATCCTTCACCACCGAGTTTAAATCCGTTACCATCGCCTTTTGTTTTGGAACCGTCAGATAGGGTGCCGTTGCTATAAGCAATGCAGTTTTCAATCGTAATAACACCAATTGGTCCGTTTTCCAGCTTTGCATATAAATCATAGCCATCGTCACAATTATGGTAAGAAATACACCCTCTAAAAACATTACCCTCACCACAAGCCAGCTTCGCTGCGAATCCATCTGCATTATTTTCGGATCTATCTCTGTTATCATGGGAAGTACAGTTTAAGATTAAGTTATTTGACGGCCAATTAATGCTTTTCTCAGATGAAAGCGTGCTAATTTGAAGTCCGGTATCTCCATTGACATAAAAGTTATCGAGTTCGAGCAGATTATGGTGACCGGAGACTAAACAACCATACGAACTAGCGTTAGTAATATCAATGCCATATATCTTCCAAAAGTTACCGTTCAAGATAACGCCATTGGATTTTTTACCGAAATCGAGTACAGGCTTTTCTTTTGGGTAAGCAGAAAGAACCTTTAACTTTTGAGAACTTCCATTGTTTCCTTTTTCAATCAAAAGTGGAGCGGTCAGATTATAAACTCCATTCCGGAGATAAATGATTTGCCCGGGCTGGACAAATTGAACCGCCGAATAAATATCGATCGGATCTTTTAGGGTTCCGGTGGATGAAGCCTGCCCTGTGGGTGAAACATAAAGAGCCTGACCTGGTTTACCATATGTTTTAAAAGTTACCACGTATTGAGAACTCACTGGGACACTCCCGGGCGCATCCGGGGTGAGTGTCATTTCGAAAGTATTTTTGCCAGTAACCAAGGTTACATTTTTCACCAAAGGTTCTGCCCCATTGATTGAAGCACTATGAATTTGAGTGCCATTTTGTTTGATATCCAAACGGCCCCTAGCGTTGGTTAATATCGTAAGGTCATAACCGGATACCGATGCTGTGGTCGGTGATAACACATTCATTTGAGCCGCAACCGGTTTTGGAGGTTCAAGGACTCCCGGCGGGTCAGTTGCTACATCCGAAGTCTTAAAAGTTATGTCAGAAACGGTAATGGAAGCAACTCTGGCTGCAAAAAAGCCGACATAAATATGAGCAGGATCTAATATCTCAAGTTGTTTAGGACGGTAATAAATTTTTTCCGGACTATTATCGACAGTCACGTGATAACCGGTATTGGTCTTCTTCAGTTTCAAAAGGTAAGTCAAGGTGCCATCGTTGGCCGGCCGATCGCCAAATTTTAAAACATCTTCCATGGCAGCGCCGGCGCCGGAAGCATCTTTAATATTATTTCGAAATACGGACTGAATGTTTCCCCGGTAGCCGCCAACCAAAACCATGTTGGATGGAAATACCGTGGTGTCTAAGTCCTTTCCAATCGCATCTCGAGCCATAATCCCAAAAGCTTCCTGATTATCTGGAGTGGCTTTAGCGAAAAAGTTAACCTTGACTTTTGCTGAAAGCTCAAAGTTTTTGGTGGAAGGAATATCTATATAATAAAAAGCAATTCCATCGTGGGAACCGGTTACTTTTCCCCCGGCTGCGCTCCCATCTTTTACACCGGCTGTAATTGTTACCGATTTTGTAGCCGCATCAACCATAATGGAATTATTGGTATTGGAAGTCGACTGCCCGAAGATGATCGACTTCCATTCGACATCTTGACTATCAGCCGCCTTCACATCCAAAGTTAGGCAACACAACGAAAAAGCAACCATAATCGCTAAACCCAGAGCGATAGAACGATTTCCAAATTGCATACTTTTCATTTTCTCCTCTCCGTTTTTGATGGATTGATAAGGTTGAAAAACACTCCGCTTTTTTGAAAGTTCTAATCACAGTATAGGTCATTTCCGGCACAAAATCCGCTCGTTTTTTGCTATTCTCTTCCAAAAAGCATTATTATTTGTCATCATAAATAAAAGAAACCACTTTGATTGGCAAATAGCTCCAAAAGTGGTTTCATAATAAAATCTTCTATGATAGTCTAAGGTTAATATTTCCGCAGATTAGCTCATTAACTTACAAATATCATTGGTGAATTCAACCGGATCCTGAACCGGCAATCCTTCGATCAGTAGTGCCTGGTTGTAGAGGAGATTGGTGTATAGGCTTAATTTTTCCGGATCTTTTTCATAAGCCGCTGTTAACGCCCTAAACACCTCATGATTGGGATTGATCTCCAAAACCTTGTCGGCTTGAATCTTTTGTTCATTATAAGGCATGGCGTTCAAAACTTTCTCCATTTCGATGGAGATTTCCCCTTCACTGGCCAGACATACCGGATGGGTTTTGAGCCGTGTGGATACACGCACTTCTTTTACTCTATCCGCCAAGATGGTTTTCATCTTTTCAAACAATTCTTTGTGGGACTTTTCTTCCGTCTCGGCCTTTTCTTGATTTTCTTTATCTTCAATGCCCAGATCCTTGCTGGACACCGACCTGAACTCCTTTTCTTTATAAGACATCAGCATTTTGATGGCAAATTCATCAATATCATCGGTTAAATAGAGAATTTCATAACCTTTATCAGCCACCAATTCAGTTTGGGGGAGCTTTTCGATACGGGAGACAGAGTCACCGGTAGCATAATAGATATATTTTTGGCCTTCTGCCATTCTGGACAGATATTCATCCAAGGTCACTTGTTTCTTTTCCTTCGACGAATAAAACATTAATAAATCCTGGAGCATGTCCTTATTGGCGCCAAAATCACTATAAATACCATATTTCAATTGTCTTCCGAAAGAGCTGTAGAAATTCTCGTACTTCTCCCGATCACTCTTTAATAACTCCAACAACTCGTTTTTAATTTTACTTTTGATATTCTTGGCTATCAATTTAAGCTGCCGGTCATGTTGCAACATTTCGCGGGAGATATTGAGCGATAAATCGGCCGAATCAACCAATCCTTTGACAAAACTGAAATAATCGGGTAATAAGTCAGGGCATTTGTTCATAATCATCACACCACTTGAATACAATTCCAGACCTTTTTCATATTCTTTGGTGTAATAGTCAAACGGGGTCTTTTCCGGGATATAAAGAATAGCGGTATAACTGACTGCACCATCGGTGCTGATATGAATATGTTTTACCGGCTTATCAAATCCATAATGTTTTTCTTCATAAAATTTTTCATAATCTTCGTCTTTCAGCTCGTTACGGTTTTTACGCCAAATCGGCACCATGCTGTTAATCGTCTGTTCTTCAACATGGTCCTCATATTCATCTTTGCTGCCTTCTTTAAGTTTGCTGGTGGTCACATTCATTTTGATGGGGTAGCGAATGAAATCGGAATACTTTTTAATCAGGCCTTTTAGACGGTATTCCTCCAAAAACTCATCATAATTTTCATCCTCGGTATTTTCTTTTAACTTAAGAATAATTTCGGTCCCCACAGTTTCTTTATTGCAACTCTCGATGCTGTAACCATCGGCGCCCTGGGATTCCCACTTATATGCTTCATCGCTGTCCAGCGCCTTACTGATCACAGTGACAGTATCGGCGACCATAAAGGCCGAATAGAAACCGACTCCAAACTGCCCGATAATATCATAACCGTCTTTCAACTCATTGTCCTTCTTGAAAGCCAGCGATCCGCTGCGGGCAATCGTCCCTAAATTATCCTCTAAATCTTCCTTAGTCATCCCGATTCCGGTATCGATAACTTTAAGGATCCGTTCTTTTTTATCCGGAACAATCCGGATGAAGTAGTTATCTTTGTCGAACTTCATCGTCTCGTCAGTTAATGCTTTGTAATATAATTTATCGATCGCATCACTGGCGTTGGAAATCAATTCCCGTAGAAAGATTTCCTTGTGCGTGTAAATCGAATTAATCATTAACTCCAGTAACCGCTTCGACTCTGCTTTAAATTCCTTCTTACTCAATCAATATCGCTCCCTTCAAAGTAAAGAGGTTGCAAAAATTTTCCGTTTTTTGACAACCCGCAAATCTTTTGTTAGCACTCACATTCTTTGAGTGCTAATCTTATTTTTATATACTATATTTTTAGTAAAATGTCAAGTTTCTCAGTAATTAGGAACGGAATAATAAAGAAGGTATTTGCCATCCATACTAGGCGCACAAAATTGGGACGGCCCATACATTTGACCGTCCCATCCCATACCTTCTTTATTTATAATTCAATTGGAATGATTTCTTAAAGCGTTCCGGATTTATTGGGGCTTTTCATCCAAAGTTACTTCCACTTTCATAAGGTCCCCTTTACGAAGGACTAACAAATTGACTTTATCTCCTACCTTGTGATGACGGATTGTATTGACCAAACCCTGGGAGTCT
>JAEZKW010000371.1 GCA_023415375.1 Bacillota bacterium | reverse complement strand
TATATTTAGTGGACAGCATCCTTACTGGAAATTGGGAGGCTTTTTGGAGCGCATTGCGTCATTTAATTTTGCCAGGAGTAGCTTTAGCTGCTTATTCAATGGCGATTATCGCTAGGATGACTCGTTCGACCATGTTAGAGGTGGTAAAACAGGACTATATCCGGACAGCTCATGCCAAAGGGCTTGATGAAAAAACCGTAGTTTATCACCATGCCTTAAAGAATGCCTTAATCCCAATTGTGACCGTAATCGGACTTCAGTTTGGATTTTTATTGGGCGGCGCGGTATTGACAGAGACTGTCTTTTCATGGCCGGGAATTGGCAGTCTGACTACGAACGCAATTTTAGCTTCAGATTTTCCGTTAGTACAGGGCAGTGTCATTTTGGTGGCTGTAGTTTTTGTAGTGGTCAATCTTTTGGTAGATTTGTTTTATGCTTATTTGGATCCGCGCATTCATTATTCATAAACGAGGAGAATTTCGATGGCGGTTGAATTAGTTGATGGAAAGATGACAGGGGTAAAAGTTAAATCTCCCTGGCTTGAGTTTTGGAAACAATTACGCCGTAACCATGCCGCAATGGTAGGTTTGGCGATTTTGGTGATTTTGGTATTCGTAGCTGTAGCGGCGCCGCTAATTGCGCCGTATAATTATCAGGAAAGTAACTTACCAATGAGTCTAAAGCCGCCGAGCTTTTCCCATTGGCTTGGTACTGATGAATTGGGCCGGGATATCTTGAGCCGGATTATTTTTGGAGCTCGGATTTCACTGCGAGTGGGGCTGGAAGCGGTTATACTTTCGCTTCTTGTCGGAATTTTATTGGGTGCGCTGGCTGGCTATTATGGTGGTTTTGTTGATAATATCATCATGCGTTTGATGGATATTATGTTGGCGTTTCCCCCTTTATTGCTGGCAATGGCCTTTATGATGGCTTTAGGACGCGGTTTGGATAATGCCATCATTGCTATTGGGATTGTGTCCATACCTGAGTATGCCCGTATCGTAAGAGGCTCAGTTTTATCGGTCCGGGAAAATGACTATGTTCAAGCTGCCCGGGCCATTGGTGATCATGACCTGCAAATTATTACCTATCATATATTGCCGAATGTCACGGCTCCGATAATCATTCGGGCCACTTTGGGAATTTCCTCGGCCATTTTGGAAGCGGCCTTTTTAGGGTTCCTAGGATTAGGCGTCCAGCCTCCGGAAGCGGAATGGGGGGCAATGCTTGGAAGTGGCAGATCGGCGATTTTTTCGGCGCCCCATATAGTCACTTTTCCCGGTATTGCAATCACGATAACGGTTTTGGCTTTTAATTTACTTGGTGACGGGCTGCGTGATGCGCTTGACCCCAGACTGAAGCAATAGGAGAACAAAATGGCGGAACTTATCAATATTGTAAATTTACAAACACAATTTAAGACGGATGGGAAAATTGTCCGTGCGGTTGATAATATTAGTTTTTCACTGCAGGAAAAAGAAACCGTGGCTATTGTGGGAGAGTCGGGCAGCGGAAAATCAGTGACTTCACTTTCGATTATGCGACTCATACCGAATCCTCCAGGCGAAATCGTGGGAGGGCAGATTATTTTTCACGGTGAAGATTTACTGACTTTACCGGAAAAAAGAATGCGTGAGATTCGTGGCAATAAAATTTCAATGATCTTTCAGGAACCTATGACTTCATTGAATCCAGTGCACCGTATCGGAGATCAAATTGCCGAGGCCATTATCTTGCATCAGGGGCTCAAAAAGCAAGAGGCTTGGGAACGGGCTGTAGATTTGTTGCGAACAATCGGGATACCTTCCCCGGAAAAGCGAGCTTTTGATTACCCCCACCAATTGTCCGGCGGAATGAGGCAGCGGGTCATGATAGCCATGGCATTATCTTGCCGTCCGGATTTGCTGATTGCCGATGAGCCAACGACGGCCCTTGATGTAACCATTCAAGCCCAAATCTTGGACTTAATGCGGAAAATGCGGGAAGATTTCGGAATGGCAATTATGCTGATTACTCATGACCTAGCAGTGGTGGCGGAGATGGCCGATCGAGTTATTGTAATGTATGCTGGACAAGTTATGGAAGAAGCTCCGGTTGAACAATTATTTGAAAAGCCTCTTCATCCTTATACGATTGGATTGCTCAGGTCGATTCCTAAATTGGATGGGGATCATAACCGTCTTTATGTCATTGAAGGATCAGTCCCGGATTTGAGCCTTTTACCCCCGGGTTGTTCGTTTCACCCCCGCTGCCCGAATGCGGGTCCGCGTTGCAGCAGAGAACGGCCTAGTTTATTAAAAATGTCTGATGGTCGTCAAGTGTGCTGCTGGTTGCATACGGCGGAAGGAGTGAACGTTTAATGGAAGATTTGGTAAGGGTCGAATCTGTACGCAAATATTTTCCGGTACAAAAGAGTTTTTTCGGCCGGGTGTTATCTCATGTTCAGGCTGTTGACGATGTTAGTTTTACAATTGGTAGAGGAGAGACTTTGGGCCTTGTTGGCGAAAGCGGTTGCGGAAAATCTACCATCGGCCGGGTAATTCTTCATTTACTGGCGCCGACCTCGGGAGAGATCGTTTTTGAAGATCAAAAACTGTCGGAATTATCATCGAAGGAAATAAGGCGTCTTAGGCGGGAGATGCAAATTATTTTCCAGGATCCGTACTCGTCGCTAAATCCCAGGATGACGGTTCAACAAATTATTGGTGAACCACTCATCAGACACAACTTGGCTCATGGAAAAGCTTGTAAAGATAAAGTGCATGAATTAATGAATTTGGTAGGGCTGGATTCGAATTATGCCCGTCGCTATCCCCACGAATTTAGTGGGGGACAACGCCAACGTATCGGTATTGCAAGAGCACTTGCCACTCGTCCCAAATTAGTAGTTTGTGATGAACCTGTTTCAGCCCTGGATGTTTCAATTCAATCTCAGGTTTTAAATTTACTAAAAGACTTACAGACTGAGTTTGGTTTGACTTATCTTTTTATCGCCCACGGTCTTAATGTGGTGAAACATGTCAGCGACCGGGTTGGCGTAATGTATCTTGGCAAACTGGTTGAACTCGCCGAGGGTGATGAACTTTATGCCAGACCTTTGCACCCTTATACGCGGGCTCTACTTTCAGCAATTCCGGTGCCAGACCCGAAAGCAAAGAAGGAGCGGATTATTTTGACCGGCGATGTGCCAAGCCCCATCAATCCGCCGCAAGGATGTAGGTTTCACACCCGCTGCCCTGAAGTGATGGATATTTGCCGTCATCAGGCCCCGGAGTTTATAGAGGGACGGCCTCGACACTGGGTAGCTTGCCATTTAAATAAATAAAAGTAATATCCTATTCAAATAATCATTCAAATGCCTGATATAAAGAAGCTTTTGCTTCATTGTATCAGGCATTTTTTATTTAAGTCACTATATTCTATTTTCCACCTTTTCCTTGGTTAACCACTGCATGAATCGCTTGATTGATCTTTTCCTGATCTCCTAAGTAGTAATGTTTTAAGGGCTTCATTTTTTCATCCAGCTCATAAACGAGAGGAATTCCGGTGGGAATATTGAGTTCGGCGATTTCCTGGTCAGAGATGTCGTCAAGATGCTTGACCAGCGCCCGCAAACTATTCCCGTGAGCCGCAATCAGTACTTTTTGTCCGGATTGGATCCGTGGTGCAATTTCTTGGTGCCAATAGGGGAGGAAACGAGCTACGGTATCCTTTAGACTTTCGGCCAGAGGTAGTTCTTCTCTGCTTAAATCATGGTATTTAGCTTCTTTGCCGGGATAACGGGGATCATCGGGCGATAGCGCAGGGGGTAGAATATCGAAACTTCGCCGCCAGATGTGGACTTGTTCTTCCCCGTACTTTTTGACTGTTTCCGTCTTGTTTAATCCTTGTAATGCTCCGTAATGCCGTTCGTTCAAGCGCCAGGATTTTATTTCCGGAATCCAAGTTTGTTCGGTCTCCTCCAATACCAACCATAAGGTCTTTATCGCCCGTTGTAAGACTGATGTAAAAGCCACATCAAAAGAGTAGCCTTCTAGTTTTAAGGTTTTACCTGCCCCGTGTGCTTCAAGACGCCCCTTATCGGAAAGGTCCACATCGGTCCATCCCGTAAAACGGTTTTCCTGATTCCAAGCACTTTCACCATGTCTTAATAATACCAGCTTATTCATATTCTTACCTCCGCGTGCGTACCTTTTGAGAGTTTTTATTTTCAAAGATGTTGCGTATATTTTTGTAATTCTGCTTACTTCTGGTAAACCCTGCTTTATGAATGTTTGTATAGCAAGTTTTTATTCCGTTAATTCTTACCCAATTGATACAAAAAATTATTTTTATGGTAGGCAATAGATCCGGCTTTCTTCACAAAGAAACCATAAAATGGGTAGGCGTCAAACTGGCTTTTCATTAATAAAATATATTAACACGATTTGCTTGAAATCATTCTGAACTTAAAAAAACGAAAAGACTATTTTCTTAGGGTTTACGGTTTATTCCAGCAATGATGCTGTTTGGCGGGGCTTGGCTTAGGCACTTGAAACTATAGACCTGCCTACAAAAATATCGCCGGGGTGGTAGTAAACTGATGGAAAACGGGGTTTTAGCAGGTATCCAAATCTATTTATCCCATTTCATCGGGGAATCCCAATAGTCACTAGAAAGTGGAACCGGTTCGAACGGCTTTGATTTACCTTAATCCGGCAAGTTACTATACTAAAAATTAATTGCCGGATTTGTGTTAAAGCCAGGGCGGAAGAGAATTCTTTAGCTAAAAGCGGAGGGGTGAATATGGAACCTAATGAGTTAGCCGAATTAATAAAAAAGGATCGTTCGGAACGGACCTATCACCATTATGAAGGGACTTTTTTGGATTACCTAGAGATGGTGAAGGAGAATCCTGAAATTGTGCAATTAGCGCACCAACGGCTTTACCAGTTAATCATAGGTCCGGGTGTTGAAGTCATCAAAACAGAGGAAAATCCCAAACTTCGTAGGATTTATGGCAACGATATTCTCAAAAAGCATAAATTCTTTGATGATTTTTTTGGGATTGACCGTACAATAATGAAAATTGTCCGTTTTTTCCATGCAGCTTCCATGCGGGGGGAGGAATCTCGTCAAGTTCTTTATCTTGAGGGACCGGTTGGTGCCGGAAAATCATCAATTATGGAACAGCTGAAAAGGGTTTTGGAATCAGCGCCGCCGATCTATGTGATTAAAGGCTGCCCTATGCGGGAAGAACCCTTGCATTTAATTCCTAAACATTTACGGACTGACTTTGCAAAATTGTTAAAAGTGAACATTGAGGGGGAACTTTGCCCGGTCTGCCGTTATCATTTAAAAAATGAATATAATGGCGAGTATGAAAAAATGCCGGTTGAAACAGCGGAGTTTTCGATTCGCTCCCGAAAAGGGATTGGAGTTGTACCGCCGGTCGATCCGAATAATCAAGACACCTCAGTATTAATTGGATCGGTCGATATTTCGAAGATGGATCTTTATTCTGAAGATGATCCAAGGGTATTAGCCTTAAATGGTGCTTTTAATGTGGGAAACCGCGGGCTGGTTGAATTCATAGAGGTATTTAAAAATGAGATCGAGTACTTGCATACGATGATTACTGCCACTCAGGAAAAATCGATTCCTTCACCCGGAAAAGGGCCTATGATTTATTTTGACGGGGTTATTTTGGCCCATTCCAATGAGGCCGAATGGAATAAATTTAAATCCGACCATACTAATGAAGCCATTTTGGACCGGATTGTCAAGATTGAAGTCCCCTATTGCCTGGAACTTGGAGAAGAGATCAAGATTTATCAGAAAATCTTACGTCAGAGCAATTTTAAGGCCCATATCGCGCCCCATACGATTGAGATTGCCTCAATGTTTGCAATTTTGACCAGGCTGGCGCCATCAGCCAAAGTTGATCCATTGACAAAACTCAAAATCTATAATGGTGAAGAAATCCTGGAACAGGGGAGCACCAAAAAAGTCGATATTGTTGAACTCCGTGAGGAGGCGGCGATTAAAGAAGGCATGAGCGGCATTTCAACTCGTTTTATCATGAAAAGTCTAGATATTACCTTGTCGGAATCGGAAAATGATTGTATCAATCCTCTTTCCGTATTGGATACCATGATTAAAGCGGTTAAGGAATTATCATTACCGGAGGATGACCGCAAACGCTATCTTGGATACCTGCAGAATATTTTACGTAAGGAATATCATAAAATCTTGGAATTAGAGGTTACCAAGGCCTTCATCCACGGTTATCGGGAACAGGCTCAGGATTTATTCAACAATTATCTTGACCATGCCGAAGCCTATGCCAACCGAACCAAGCTCAAGGACAAAAATACCGGAGAAGAACTTGAACCGGATGAGAAATTCTTACAATCGATTGAAGAACAGATTGGTATTACAGGAACTGCTGCCAAAGGGTTCAGGCAAGATGTGACGGCTTATATGTTCTTTGTGCTTCGAAACGGCGGTAACCTTGATTATAACAGTTATGAGCCTCTAAAGGTAGCGATTGAAAAGAAATTGACCGCTTCAGTAAGAGAGTTATCAAGGGTTATTACCCAGTCAAAGGTTAGAGATAAGGAACAAAATGAAAAGTATAATGCAATGGTCTCAGAAATGAAAAAGAACGGCTATTGCGACCATTGTTGTAACGTGGTTCTTAAATACGCAGCCAATAATTTATGGAAAGATTAAAACCAGTTACCAGTTATTAGTATATTAGTTATCGGTTATTAGCCTGTAAGGATGGTTATTGGTATATTCGTTATTCATTTGGAAGTCGCTAACTTTTAGGAACTCAATAAAATCTTGAGATGGGAATTGAGAACTTGGAACCAACGCATAAATACCAGTAACATAACCCGTAACTTATCACTATCAACCAATAACCAGTAACCAATAACTAATCAAACCAAGTTAACCGTCGGAAGCGAGGTGGTAAGCAATGGCTGTTTTTCGGGAATCCTCCGGGGATTCGGGGCGGGCCAGTGAGGATCGTCGCAGGCATCGTCAGTTGGTGGAACAGTCGATCAAAAAAAACATCGGCCAAATTGTTGCTGAAGAAAGTATTATCGGCCAAAGCGGCCAAAAGAAAATTAAGATACCTATCAAAAGTCTCAAAGAGTATCAATTTATTTATGGTAAAAATCAACCAGGAGTTGGCAGCGGCTCGGGTCAAGAAGAACGGGGCGATGTATTCCGTCAAGGAAAACCTGAAAAGGCAGGAACAAGCGGTCAGGGGGCCGGCAGCGAGCCCGGTGAAGATATTTATGAAACTGAAATCACTTTGGAGGAAATTATCAGTTATTTATTTGATGATTTAAACCTGCCATTTATGGAACGCAAAAACTTGGCCGAAATCGAGACCATCACCAAGCAGAAGTGGAGCGGATATCAGCATAAGGGAATACCGCCGCGGCTTGCGAAAAAAAAGGCGGTTATTGAGAAGATTAAACGCCGCCAAGGAACTAAACGAAATGAGGAAGAAGTAGAGACCCATTCGAAGCTTCCAGCCGAAGAGGAACGTTTTCCGTTCCGGGAAGAGGATCTTCGATATCACAGGATAAGGGAAGAGCGGACTCCAGAGTCGAATGCGGTTGTCATATGTATCATGGATACCTCAGGCTCAATGGACCAAACGAAAAAGTATTTGGCCCGTAGTTTTTATTTTCTTTTGTATCAATTCATTCGACTCAAGTACTACCAAGTTGAATTGGTATTTATTGCCCATACAACACAGGCTGTCGAAGTGACTGAAGATGAGTTTTTCCACAAAGGGGAATCCGGTGGTACTTATATCAGCAGTGGTTATGAGAAAGCCTTGCAGGTTATCGAGGAACGCTATCCTCCGTCCCGCTGGAATATTTATGCTTTTCATTGCAGTGATGGCGATAATTGGGATGAAGATAACGCCAAAGCTGTCAATTTGGCACGAAAATTATGTGAGGTGTGTAATCTATTCGGTTATGGAGAAATCATGACCGGTTATAGCACCATGAAGAAATTATATCAGGATCAGATTCAAGCTGCTAATTTTTCATTAGTTTCAATTGCAGGCCGTGAGGACATTTGGCCGGCCCTTCGGGATATGTTATCCAAAGAAGAAAGCTAAAAGTGTAAAGTCTAAAAGGTGAAATGGAAAAACCCAAACTGCTTTCGTAAAGTTAGGAGAAAAGTCATGGGTGAATTTACCATAGCTGAACTGGAAAAGTGGAATGAACAGATCGAAAAAGATGCTAAAGGATTCGGTCTGAATTATTATCCGCAGGAATTCGAGATTTGTTCATATGAAGAAATGTTGGGCTATGAAGCTTATATCGGTATGCCTTGCCATTATCCTCACTGGAGCTATGGAAAGGCATTTGATAGACTCAATACTTTTTACCGCTTTAATTTAAGTGGTCTTCCTTATGAGATGGTGATTAATTCCAACCCGTGCCTTGCGTATTTAATGCGTGATAATTCACTACTATTGCAGATATTGACCATTGCCCATGTCTATGGTCATAATGATTTTTTTAAAAATAACCGGCTTTTTCAAACGACCCGGGCTGATTTGACCATTGAAAACTTTAAAAATCACGCTGATCGGATCCGGGCTTATTTGCAAGACCCCAGTATAGGGTATCTAAAAGTCGAACGTATTCTGGATGCCGCCCATGCTTTGCGTTTTCAGGTTAACCGGGTACTCGGAAGACGTAGGCAGACTGTGGAAGAGCAGAGACAACGTTTAACAAGTGAGTATCAACAAAAAATTAAGCGGGACGCTTTCGGTCAAACCCCGGAGATTCCTCCGCCCAATCTGAATGAAATACCTTTGGAACCGGAGGAAGATCTTCTATGGTTTATTGCCGAATATAGTCGAATGGAAGAATGGGAGCGGGATATCTTAAGGATCGTCCACGATGAAAGCGAGTATTTTTTACCGCAAATTGAGACCAAAATCATGAATGAAGGTTGGGCCAGTTTTTGGCATTTTCGGCTCCTCCAAAATTTGAATTTAAGCCCCGACTTGCATTTGGAATTTTTGAAGCGCCATCATCAAGTCATTCGCCCTCATGAACAAGGATTAAATCCCTACCATTTAGGATTTACAATTTTTCACGATTTGGAACGTCGTTTTGGCTTAGCAAAAATATTTGAGGCCCGGGAAATCGAAAATGATCGTTCTTTTATCCGGCGCTATCTGACTCGTGAACTATGTGAAGAGCTTCATTTGTTCGAGTATTACGCCAGTGAGGATAAGGTCATTGTGACTGAGGTCGCAGATAAAGATGGCTGGGAACATATTCGAGACACTCTTTGTGCCAGTGTGGGCAGCGGCTCAATTCCAGTGATCAAAGTGAAGGAACTAACTTTTAAAGATCGCACTTTGATCTTGGAGCACGAGTACGATGAACGCGATTTGGAACTAACCTATACCGGAGAAACCTTAAAACATTTGGTGGAGTTATGGGGTCATCCGGTTGAACTGTGTACCCGGCTCAAGGGGAAAGAAAAAAAATTACTTTGCAGTGAAACTAAAAAAATTACTGTATATGAGTAAGTGAGAGAATATTTTCCGTTAATAAGTCAGAATAATCGACATCGAAAGATGTCTTTTTTATTATTTACTAAGCGCTTATTTGCAATAGTTCTGGAATAAAGAGGGTTAATGTAAAAAAAAGTAAAGTTCGACAAAGGAGTTTTTATTTAATTTCAAGAAATCATTTAATATATTGATTCGGGTTCTTTTTGATAAACCTCTATTTAATTTATGAAAGGACTTTTTCATCATAGATAAACATAGTGAGAAAAACTAGAAAAATTAATATAGGAAAGTGAGGGAAACATGAAGCTTATCTAAATCTGACATTTCTCGATACATAATGATTTTGGAGGATTTTGGTAAGGCGGAGAAAAGTTAAAAATGATGGAGCAGGATAAAACAAAAATTTTAATTATTGATGACTCAACAGCGTGGATTAAATATATAACCCTTTTGCTTGATTGCGAAGACGATATGATAGTGGTCGGCTCGGCAAAAAATCGTACTGAGGGCTTTAACTTACTGAAATTATTAAAACCCGATATTGTCATCCTTGATTTATACTTTTCCGAAATGGAACCTGAAGGCTTGGTGTGGATACAAGAAATCAAGTCAATTTCAACCGCAAAAATTATTGTTACAACAAGCTCGGAAAATCCGGCTCATGTCGAAAAGGCTCTTCTATCCGGGGCAAAAGATTTTGTAGTGAAAGAAAACTTTAGAAAATTGCCCGAAACAATCAGGGAAGTACTAAAAAGATGGTCCACGGCGGAAGTAATGACCAGAATGGTAGAGAACTATGAGAAGCTTTTGGTTGAAAAAGAGAGAAATGATTTATTGGAACATTTCAAATTAACAGCGAGGGAGAAGGAAGTATTAAAATATTTAGAAGATGATATGAATCGATCTCAGATCGCAAAGTTGATGTTTACGACGGAAAATACGGTTAAAAATCACATTACGAATTTACTAAAAAAACTTGAGGTTTCTAATACAAAAGGAGCAGTTGAGAAAATTAGAAAAATAATGATGAGGTAATAATTTGGTTAAAAGGTCCTACAAAAATAGGACTTTTTTTTATTTTTAGCCTTTTCTTAGTCCTGGAAAATCAGACCTTTTTAAAGTAAAATATCTTGATATACTTGAACTGTCAAGTTTATATTTTTTAAACAATGTTGGTATGAAACAGATGGAATCATTACGGAGGAACATTTGAAATCAAGCTTAGGAACAGTATGGAAGGAGGATGCCGGATAGAACCTTTAGTGCTTCCGAAAAAGACCATTTTAAAAAAAGAATATGAAATCAAACAAAAGTTGGCAGTAGGTAATTTTTCTATTGTTTATATGGGTAATGACTTGAAGAACGGTAGCCCGTGTATTGTTAAGGAGTTTTTTCCCAATCAGATCGTGCTGCGAGATTTAGACAATATGAATGTGGTATGCAGAAGACCTGGTTTAAAGCTGCGTTACCACAAAGCCCGGGATGTTTTTTTCGGAGAGGCGGAAATTTTGAAAGGCTTTTATCATCGGAATATTGTCAGATATATTGACCACTTCATGGAAAATAACACCGGCTATATCGTAACTGCTTATTGCAAGGGTAAAACCTTAGATAGATATATTGAAAACGAAGCAGATGTTTCAATTGGGGCTTTTTTAAGAAATATCATGGTGCCATTGATTGATGTAGGGCTGGAATTACATAAACAGGCAATTATTCATCGCGACATTAAGCCCAATAACATTATGATTGATGAGGAAGGCCAACCGGTGATTATCGATTTCGGGTCGGCGATCCATTATCAGAACTGCAAAAGCAAGCAAATCTTCGTTACACCGGGATTCTCACCTCTGGAATTTTATGCGGGGAATACAAAACAAGGCCGGTATTCCGATATCTATAGTTTTGCGGCAACTTTATATTATTATTTATCCGGTAAGGCTCCGGAGGCGGCCTCGGAAAGGGTTATCGAGGATGGAATTGAAGATATCCGCAAATATAATTCGATAATTTCCAGGACTTTTTCCCATATAGTTATGAAAAATCTTTCATTGGATTACCGGAAAAGAAATTCATCGTTGTATTTTTTGCGATGTGGTGTTTATTTAGAATACTTGTTAATAAAAATGAAGCGAACCGGGTAATACAGCTATCAGCCATTGGCTATTGCTGTTTGAATATTGGTTATTTGTCAATTCGTTATTAGAAGCGGCTATTAACCTGGTTACTGGGTGGTAGCTGCGGGGTACTGAAAATTTAGGTTAACAATTATTGTAGGATTTTTGGCTTTAACAGACTGTATGCCAATTTTAAAAGATATAACAATAAGGAGTAAAAATAGGTTATATTTTTCAATTGAAAATTTAACCTTTGCGGAGGATCTTACATGCAATGGGATATTTATGTTTATCAACTTAAAAATAATAAACTAAATTTAATTTATACTGAAGCAGATATAGGAGCAAATCAAGGGGTTTTTTCCAATGATAAGAAGCGTCTAGCTTATTGGCCAAGGAATACAGGTGGATTGTGCATACTTGATTTAAAAACTAAAAAGCGATCAGTCTATAGGTTTTCATTAGACCCACAAGGACGGGGTGATTGTAGTGCGTGGAGTAGAAATGATAAGTCGATTTATATTGCGTATGTAATGCGTGATGATACTAAATATTATGTTATTTCCAATTTATAGTGAACTCTAACTAAAAGAATCAAATCAATAGAGGTAGGCGTGGAAAACATTTAAGCAATTTAAAAAATTGAGAGCTATATATGCACTTAACATAAGGATTTAAGATTAATGAAAAAAAGACTATCGACCACGAAAGACACGAAAAGTCACGAAAAGAGGGGAGCCGGTCAAGCTTGACCTTTGAGAGAATTTAATTTCGTGTATTTCGCGGTTAGCAACGAGACCCCAGAGCCAGCGCGGGTGAGTATAGGCGTATCATATTACATAATAATCAGTTATCTAAAGTATTTAGATTAGGAGATGATCACGGATGAAGTTGCGATTTTTATTGATGTTGATTGCATCGATTGTTTTTTTGGCACCGGTAAACGCGGCTCCAGTGGATTACCAGAATGAAATTTTTAACTATCTGAAGCTGGGCCTTGATGTCAAAAGTGAAGCCAACTATTTTCACCTAAATGATTATAAAGCCTTACAAAATTACCTTTCTCCGCTTCAAACGGACCCGGATTTTAAGGCTTACGCTCAACAGCACGGTTGGAATCTGAAAATTATGGCCGAGAATAATTGGTTTTCAGCTACAATCAATGAACGCCAGTCTAAAATAAAGAGGCTTCCATTGTACCCGGTCCAAGATGAGGGCCGGTTTACACTGGCCTCTTTTGAGGAACAAAAGGATGACGGATTTTTAAACTTGCCGCTTTATATGCGCAAGTACTATCAAAAGCGTTTTCAGGCAACACAGGAACAGTTAAAAGCTCATACTGAAGGTGAATACCCTACGGATCACCTCATACCGGCCGCGCAATTACATAAAGAATTAGCCCAACTCTTTCAGGAAGACTATTGGCTCATTTCGCCAGCCACCCGTCAAAAGGTGAAGATCGATTCTTTGTTTTGTTCCACCTATATTAGTGCCGGACAGTATCAAATCGAGCTGAAAGCCAAAAATAGGTTGCCGAAAGTGCTTTTTATGTTTAAACTCGGGAATGGTAGGGAATTTCCCAAATTTATAGGGACTCATGTTACGCAGAGCGAGATTCCGGAACAATTTCGTAATAATCGCCAGTTATATATAGCGTCGATAAGCCAGGATTATCATCTTTTTTATATCGCCTCCAAGCAAAACACAGCGGCATCGTTTCAGATGCTTTGGGATGCCTCAAAAAAGGTAATAGTCTATTTAAAAGTGGGATCGGGATTCTGTGGAGGTAATGAAACGAGCAATTTTACAAATAACACATTATTTCAATTTCGGGGAAATTATTATCTGTTGCGAAGTACCGATAATCGGCGCTATACCGAAGTGGTCTATTTTCTCGGCAATACCTTGCAGGAAATTTGCCATGCCGACTATACGGCACCGGAGATTTAAAAATTATATGGTTTAAAATTGCATTGTGCCCAAATGCGTTAATCCCGCTTTCATGATGAAAGTGCGTATAATCCACAAACAGAAAAATCAATTAAGCATTCTTTGGCGGTCTGAAAGACGAGTCGTTCCAAAGACGCAGGAGGGATTACAGATGTGTGAATCTGCGAATATGAAGGTCAGCTTTATCGATAAGGAAATACACAAAGAAATCAAACTAAAGCCGGAGACCTTGGTTGACTTCGAACTTATCCAAATTTCCGGCGGTCATGACAAACTTTTTGAACGATAGATTACTGCTTATTTTTGGCACAGAGTCATTTTTAACGCCGGAAAAATTATTTAGTGAAGAAAAAACTATTTCTACGATAGATAGAATTATTTTTCCGCCTGAATCGATTCTTTCAGCC
>JAEZKW010000283.1 GCA_023415375.1 Bacillota bacterium | reverse complement strand
GCCGCGAGGTAAGGCGAATAGGGAATAATCCGATTGAAATTGGTATGGAAATGGATTGGTTTCGACAGGGGACCTTTCATCATAATTAATCTCCATTATCAGGGTGATTTGTTGGTAGTTTCGGACTCCCAGTGCTCTTCCCTTCCTTCTTTTATAGAGCTAATTTTCATTCAAAAAGCAAATTAAGCAGGAGTGTGGCAGGAATAAGATTGAAATGATGGAATTGGTTGATGAAGATGATGAATAAAGAGGGGTGATATCAGTGCCTATTGTAAAAGTGGAATGGTTCGAAGGCCGTAGTAAGCAAGCAAAGGCTAAAATAGCCGAAGTTATTGAACAAGCCATGATCGAGTATGGGGATTGTAAGCCCGGGGCAACTTACATTGTATTTGAAGATGTAAAGAAGGAGAATTGGGCAATTGGAGGCGAGCTTAAAGGCTAAACATGGCCTTGAGCAACAGGGCTTTATTTAGTTTATATTTTGGCGAACCCAAAGTTTTTGGTTACGGTAATTGTTGAGAGGGGGGTGAAATCAATATGGCCGAAATCACTTTCACGATAAAAAAACATCTGCTAGTATTATCCACAGGAATGAAGGGCTGGACCAAAGAAGTCAATATCGTAAGTTGGAATAACCGGAAACCCAAACTCGATATCAGAGAATGGGATGAAAACCACGAAAAGATGGGAAAGGGGATTACGCTCAACCAAGAGGAAATTATTGAACTTAAAAAGCTCTTCAATGAAATGGATTTTGAGGAATTGGGTTTAGAATAAGCAAAGTTATCGGTGTATGCTACCAGCTATTAGCTTCTGGCTGGTAGCCTTTTTGGTGTTTAGTAAATCAGTCTTTGGCGTGATACTAATTGTCAATAACCAATAGCTAATTGCCGATCGCTGGCAGATGAAAAATTTTAAAAAAAGTAAAGTTCCATATGAATATAAAATCGCGATATGGGTCACTATATTATCAGGGATTTGTAGTAGCCGAGGCGCAGATTGATAACGGCTCCGTCAATCACGGCCAGTAGGCCGTGCGGACCAAAAGGGTCGTTATCAGTCGAGCAACTGATCGGTATGGGTTCACGTTTTACACACGCGAGGGCGCAGGATCCATATCGGTCTGAGCAAGATTGTACGGGTTGGGCCAACTTATTACAGCAATCCGAAGGATTGCTGTGGTAGGGAAACCTAGGCCGTACGGTCGAGCCCAGATTGTCATTGGAGCGAAAGGGTTTGCTTGCAGTCTATGAATGGCCTTTGGCCATTAGATTGCAGGTAGATCCCCAAGTTTCCATGGCAGTCGGTCAAAGGTTATCGTAGTACGTGTAATGGGTGTTTGTAGCCGATTAATGGCCTTTGGCCATTCGGTTGCAGGTATCCACGTAACGTGGTGCGGTAGCCGGAGATAAGGTTACTATAAGTTCCTTTTATTATTCCTACCTAATCGACCCCATTTTTAATTAACTTTATTTTACCTCCTGCTATTGCCAATTAGGATGTGCCACCGTATTATTCGGCATTTTCTGAAAACTATTATCTATTTAAAAAAACCCTATAGAAAATTTGGAAAAAACCGATGGTATTTTTAGGTTTAAAATTTATTAACTACATCCGGTTTTAAGATAATCTGTTTTTAAACATAGGTCAATTATTGATGATTTTAAGTTAGCAGCCTTGTTGGCACCAATATGGTGGGTTATCGACTCGGTTGTAAGATATGGCAGTTATTATTGCGCACGCGCAAGATAGGGAGCCTGATTCAAATTGAATACCAAAAAAGCTAAAAAACACTCTAGTTTTCGAACTAAATTTTTGGTTTTTGTGTTTTTAGGAATTATCATTCCAATCGGCATTATTCTGAGTTGCTCTTTGTTAGTTATGTACGGAATCGCCGATAACGCCAAAACCGTAGCAAACAGGGAAGCAATAAGTGTTACGGAGGAAAGACTAAGGCAGGTGGTTCAAACTGTAGTGACATCAGCCGAAGCCTTTTATAATGAAAAAATAGCAACCATGCCTGAGGATGAAATATTAGCGAGTATTCAAAATCAAATTCGGGCTTCTCAATATGGGAAATCCGGTAATTTTTTTATTTATCAATATGATGGGATCTGTTTAGTAAACTCCCAGGAATCTTCAGAAGAAGGGCAAAGTCTTTGGGATTTGGGAGATCAAAACGGAGAAAAAATAATCCAAAAGTATATCAAAGCGGCAAAAAGGGGAGGAGACATTGTTTCTTTTGTATGGTCCAACCAGGAAACCCATAAATCTGAGAATAAGCTTTCTTATGTAATGCCGATTCAACTCGGAAGCTTGGAATTTGCCGTTGGAACTACGGCCTCATCCCCACAGTTAAAAAGTCTCACCGCGAATATAAATCCAGAAATGAAAGTAATACTCTCAATTATAGTGATGAGCTGCATTATCCTATTGGTTGTTATTCTAATTTATATCCGTCATCAATTTAAGAAATCAATATCAAATCCCCTTGATGATCTGGTGCAACTTGTTAAAAATATGTCTGATGGTGATTTTAGCGGAGTAGTATCTGTCCATATGGACAATGAGCTTGGTGAAATGTCCAAGGAGCTTGAGACCATGGGACGCAATTTATCTAATTTACTAAACCAATTATCCGATATGGCCGGTCGGGTCAGTAATGCGTCCAAAGAAATTGCCGCCGATAATCAGGACTTATCTAAGCGTACCCAAGAGCAAGCCGCCACGTTGGAGCAAATCGCTGCCACAATTGAAGAAGTTAATTCTTCAATTGTACAGGCCTCAATTAATTCAGGACAAGCTCAGGAGTTTTCAAAATCAACTTTGGATACAGTAAAAGCTGGAGAAAAAACGATTCAGGAAACCCATGTTGCAATGCAACAAATCTCAGCTAGCAGTCGGCAAATCGTAGAAATCATCAAAGTCGTTAATGATATTGCTTTCCAGACCAATCTGTTGGCATTAAATGCTGCTGTAGAGGCAGCTCGGGCCGGAGAACAAGGACGGGGCTTTGCCGTAGTAGCCGCTGAAGTAAGAAATTTAGCCCGGCGGGTTGCCGAATCTTCAAAGCAAATTGAGCAACTAATTAAAGAGGATGTTGAACGAGTTGATCGGGGGAGTTTATTGGCAGAACAGTCAGCAGAAATGTTGCAACAGATTGTCATAAATACCAAGCGGACCTCCGATGTAATTGCGGAAGTAGCTGCCACAATAAAGGAACAAACAGCAGCGGCCCAACAAATACAGTCATCCGTTGAACAATTGAATCAAGGGACTCAACAAAACGCAGAAATGGTAGAAGAAATGGCAACAGCCAACCTTCAGTTGAATGGGGAGGTCACAACACTTAATGAGTTGGTAAGTAATTTTAAGACCAATAAGAAGACGGGTCTGGATACTCCTAATCCGTTTATGCGTGCGGCCGCGAAACCTGCACCTGCAAGCAAAATTGAAAACAAACTAAACCCGGTCAAAGAAAATGATTTTTTGGGAGATGAGTGGGAGAAATTCTAGTCATTGAAAAAGTAAAGTTGGGATTTTTTAGTTTTTTCATAATTAAATGGCAGGATTTTGAAGCGAGATGTCAAATTTTATCATGACAAGGGCCTAAAATTTCGACCGTTTAATTTACAGTTAAGGAGGACTCTATCATGAATTTTCTTTCAAAAAATGGTTGGCTAAATTTCGTTCTGGGATTGACCGGGTTTTATTTCATATTTTCAATCATGGAGATTATTATGGGTAGGTTTGGGTTAAGAGTGGTTGCCGCAGCACCGGCAACAGCTAGTCTCGATAGAGGATTTTATTGGCTTATCTCCTATACAGTCGCTTTAATTTTGGCTCTTTTTGTGGTAATTGTTTTTTGTAAGCCAAGAACCCCATTATTTATTTTCTTGGGTATTTTGCTAGGAGGGGTTGCAGTTTTATACCACCCGCTTTTATACACCATTTTGAACCTGGATAGGGATGTCCGCAAGGTCGGGCTGGTGGCCTTGTACGAATTATTACCCCATTTGGTGGTTTTAGCCGGAGCGTTGATAGGAATGTATGTGGCTTGGTTAAGCAATAGGCTGTCCAATACCGCAGGATAAGAAATTATTTCAAGCTAGAATGGGCTGTCTCAAAAGTGAATAGAGACAGCCTTTTTTATTTTAATGGCACGAAGGGACCATATACCGAAGGATAGCATACGATATCTTATCATAAGATAAAGTTTAGTTGAGGTGAAGATAATGCTTCCGGAGGCCTTTGAAGAAATTGCATTATACTCAGTGCCATTCGTTAGTACAGGAATTACAATACTTTTATCAATGGCCGGATTATATCTGCACCGGAATTACCAGACCAGTAAACTTACCCAGGCATTAATAATAGTGGACCAGATCGTTATCGATGTTGTGCAGGAGTTAAATCAAACTGTTGTGGATGATTTAAAGGCAGCGAAGGCAGATGGGAAACTTACCAGGGATGAGGCAGAGCAGATTAAGCATAAAGCGATTGAGTTGGTTTTGAAGAAAATGGGCGGCGATATACTAAAAACCCTTCAAGCCTATATGGGGCCAATTACCAATTTGCTGGCATCCAAGATTGAAGCCGCTATTTTTGATGCCAAAAGGTCGAAAAGAGCAGATTCTTCTGTCCGAAAAAACCGGCCGGTATTGACGAAGACTAAATAGGCCTACTCCCAACCCGCTAAAGCCGGTTGTTCTGAAAGAAACTTAAAATCAAATAGATATTTGTTGGATGAAACGTCGGAATGAAGTTTATGTTTCCGATAAAGGATAATTTCGGTAATAAAGAGAATTTATAAATTGTTTCAAAAAAATGGACAAGTTTGTGAGAATTTTAGGATGAAAGGCGAGACGATGGAATATTTAATTTTTGATACCGAGACCACGGGCTTGCCAAAGAATTGGCGTGCGCCGCTCACCCGCTTGGATAATTGGCCTCGAATGGTTCAATTGGCTTGGGTGCTTTATGATGACTCGGGGAATAAACTACAACAGCAAGTGAGGATTATTAAACCGGAGGGTTTTACTATACCGAAAGATGTGTCTAAGATACATGGTATTTCAACTGAAAAAGCTATAAAAGAAGGAACCTCTCTCCTTGGAGTGTTGAATCAGTTTTGCGCAATTTTAAATCGTGGCTCTTTAATACTGGTCGCTCATAATATGAATTTTGATGAAAAGATTCTCGGCGCTGAACTCTTGCGGATGGAGATTGAAAGTAATTTCTTCAAACTGCCCAAGATATGCACCATGAAAACTACAATTGATTATTGTAATTTACCGGGGAAAAAATATCCGCAGCTGGCGGAGTTGTATTACAAATTGTTTCAAAGTCGTTTCGAGGGCGCCCATTCTGCGGATAATGATGCGCTGGCCTGCGGAAGGTGCTTTTTTGAATTAAGGAAGCGGAAAATCGTTTAAAGAATGCGATTTAAGTCAAATTGGCTGTATTAAAATAATTTATGCAGGAAAATTTATTATTCTACCGAACAGATATTCGATTGAACCCGTCCCATGAAACGTTATAATAATGGAGAGGTGCGTATATTGATTAATAAAAAATTTGTGGTTCATTCTGAATATAAACCCAGTGGTGATCAGCCCCAAGCCATAGCTCAGCTTGTCAAAGGAGTCCAAGACGGGCACCGGGATCAGATTTTGCTCGGTGTTACTGGTTCCGGAAAAACTTTTACTATGGCCAAGGTAGTCGAAGAATTACAGATGCCGACTTTGGTCTTGGCGCATAATAAAACCCTGGCAGCTCAGTTATATAGTGAGTTCAAGGAGTTCTTCCCGGAAAACGCAGTAGAATATTTCGTGAGCTATTACGATTATTATCAACCAGAGGCCTATGTTCCCCAGTCTGATCTGTATATTGAAAAGGACTCCAGCCGTAATGATGAAATCGACCGTTTGCGGCATGCGGCGACCTCCTCTTTGTTACAGCGAAAAGACGTCATTATCGTTGCCAGTGTTTCCTGTATTTATGGTTTAGGCGATCCGGAAGATTATGAAGCAATGACGCTTTCATTGAAGTCCGGGGAATTTAAAGATCGGAATCAAATCCTACGCCGTTTGGTGGGGATTCAATATAGCCGGAATGATACTGGTTTTAGCCGCGGTACTTTCCGGGTTCGGGGCGATGTTATCGAAATCATTCCGGTTTACGGTGAAAACATCATCCGGATCGAGTTGTTTGGGGATGAAGTTGAAAAGATTATTGAGATTGACCCGATTACCGGCGAAGTATTGCAAAATTTGACTGAACTGATGATTTATCCGGCAACCCATTATATTACTTCAGAAGATAAAATGAAGCGGGCCGTGAAGTTCATTGAGGAAGAATTGGACGAGCGGATTCGGTATTTCCGGGATAAGGACATGCTAATTGAAGCTCAACGGATCGAACAACGGACCCGTTTTGATCTGGAAATGATGGGGGAAGTGAATTTTTGCCAAGGCATTGAAAATTATTCCCGACATTTAACCGGCAGGGCGCCTGGAGAAGCCCCGGCCACCCTGTTGGACTACTTTCCAAAGAAGTTTTTATTATTTATTGATGAGTCTCATGTCAGTGTTCCCCAAGTAGGGGCCATGTACGCCGGGGATCGATCCAGGAAAGAGACTTTGGTCCAGTATGGGTTTAGATTGCCTTCAGCCCTTGATAACCGGCCTCTCAAGTTTAATGAATTTGAAGAACGGACAAGTCAGGTGGTTTATGTTTCGGCAACGCCGGGACCTTATGAAATGAAACGTACCAATCGGATTGTAGAGCAGATTATCCGACCTACTGGCCTTGTGGATCCGGAGATAACGGTCCGGCCGGTAAAAGGGCAAATCGATGACTTATTGGAGGAAATCCGGGTTCGAGCGGCTCGAGAGGAGCGGGTGCTGGTCACGACGCTTACCAAGAAAATGGCTGAAGATTTAACTGAATATTTGGAAGGATTGGCCATTAGGGTCCGTTATTTACATTCGGAAGTGAATACCTTGGACCGAGTGGCAATCTTACGCGACCTGAGGCTCGGGAAATTCGACGTACTTGTGGGGATCAATTTGCTTAGGGAAGGCTTGGACTTACCGGAAGTCACCTTAGTAGCGATTTTGGATGCTGATAAAGAGGGTTTTCTCCGTTCAACGACCTCTTTGATTCAGACAATTGGCCGGGCGGCCCGGAATGTTGATGGCCGGGTCATTATGTACGCCGATCGTATTACTGATTCGATGCAACAGGCTATTGGCGAAACCAACCGACGCCGCGAGAAACAATTGGCTTATAACCGGGAAAACAATATTACACCGGAGACGATTAAAAAGGCTGTTCGCGATTTGATTATGGTAGAACAAGCGGCAGAGGCCAAAGTGGAATACGAAATGCAGAAGAAACCAAATTTATCTCAAGCTGAAATCAAAGTGAAGATTGCGGAACTCGAAAAGGAAATGCTGAAGGCTGCCGCCGATTTGGCATTTGAACGCGCTGCTGAGCTTCGGGATGAAATGCGGGGGTGGGAGAAGCTGGTCAAAAATTGATATTTAAGAGTTAAATATTGTGAATACAGTATAAAGTGAAATATTAGCCAATTTTTGGGGTTATTCAAACCCATAAAGATTGGCTTTTTTTGTACAGAAAAAAAGATTTCAGATTGTAAAATAACGCGGATTAAATGGGAATGCTATGGAAGGACTATTGGCGTTGTTACTCTCCGAGAAAATGGGAATAGATTCAACAAATGCGGCAAAACCACGCAGTCCGATGGCAGAAAAAATCTTGGCGGAGATAGAGAAATATTTGGGAGAAAAAGGTAATCTGAATCGTTAAGTTCCCTTTTTGAAATGAAACAATCATAAGATCGCCGTTTCTTGGGAAATATTGAACAGGGGGGGAGTGGCGATTGGCCGAAAAAACTCTAGAACAAATCCAAATCAATGAGCTATGTAAGCGGGAATTTTTTAAATCTCCGATAGCTTGGGAGGATCAAGTCTTATATTTTTTAATGCTGGATCGATTTTCAGATGGTAAAGAAGACGGTTATCTGGATATTCAGGGCAACCGGGTTACCGGTTTGACGCCTTTGTTCCGCAATGAAGACAATGGTAATGCAGTTCAAAATGAGGAAGACGCCAAACGTTGGCGTGAAGCGGGTACAAAATGGACTGGCGGTACTCTGAAGGGATTAACCAGTAAGATTGGCTATCTTAAACGATTGGGAGTGACCGCTATTTGGGTCAGTCCTATCTTCAAACAGGTGGCTTTTAAAGATACTTATCATGGATATGGGATTCAAAACTTCATCGATATTGATCCTCACTTCGGCACCGGGGAAGATTTGCGGGAATTGGTTCAGACGGCCCACCAAAATGGGCTCTATGTTATTCTTGACATTATTCTAAACCATTCCGGGGATGTCTTTGAATACCGGCCTGAAGCCTGCGGCCTTAAGAGCGGTGAGTGTTATCCATACTGGAATGGTAGTTTTTACGATGTCCAAGGATTTAACAATAGCCACGGCGAGCCTACAATAGAATTCAAACCCATTACCCCGGAGCAAGAATCAGAGGTCTGGCCGGATGGCGCAATATGGCCAAGGGAGTTTCAGCGGCCGGAATTTTTCACTAAAAAAGGGGCCATTCGGAATTGGGATTATTACCCGGAATACTTGGAAGGGGATTTTTTTGAACTTAAGGATTTGATGCTGGGGAAGGGCGATGCGGACCACTATCAAGCTTTTCCGGCCCTGGGGGCGTTGGTGGATGTTTACAAATATTGGATTGCTTATGCGGACTTGGATGGGTTCCGCATTGATACGGTAAAACATATGGATCCGGGCGCGGCCCGCTTTTTTGCCCGGGCAATTCATGAATTTGCCCAAGTCATCGGCAAGGATAATTTCTATTTAATTGGCGAGATTACCGGCAGTCGCGAGCATGCCTTCTATATTTTAGAGATTACTGGCGTTGATGCAGCGCTGGGAATTGCTGATGTCCCGGATAAATTGGAGTATATGGTCAAAGGCTGCAGCAATCCCGATGAATATTTCTGTCTTTTTCGAAACTCATTACTGGTAGATAAGGAGTCTCATACATGGTTCAATAATAAGGTGGTAACCATGTTTGACGATCATGACCAGATCCGGCGGGGTAATTATAAAGCTCGCTTTTGCGCAGATGAAGATGGCAGTAAACAGATATTAAATGCGTTAGCTTTAGCTGTGACCACGATGGGGATTCCCTGTATTTATTATGGGAGTGAGCAAAGCTTTGACGGTCAGGGCGATAGTGATCGATATATCCGGGAGACAATGTTCGGCGGAGAGTTTGGTGCATTTCGCAGTAAAAACCGGCATTTCTTTAATGAAGATCAGTATGTATATCAGGAATTGGCAAAAATTCTGCAGATTAGGAAAGAGCGCGTAATCTTAAGGCGGGGCCGTCAATACTTAAGGCAGATTTCTGGTGATGGAATCAATTTTGGACCGCCATGCATGATAGGAAAGCAAATTCGTTCCATTGTTCCCTGGTCTAGGGTATTTGATGGGCATGAGATTCTGGTGCTAATGAATACTGATTGCCAAAACTCAGCATCAGCTTGGGTTACCATTGATAAGGGCCTGCATCAGGCAGGAGATAAGCTGAAATGCATTTACTCTTCCCTAGATAAGAGCAAGATCGGTAGTGAAGTTATTGTCGAGGATCGTAACGGCAGAGCGGTAAGGATTACCGCCCCGCCTTGTGAGTTTGCCATTTATGAATAAGGAGGAGTCTGCTTTTGATCGCCCCCGGACCACTACAGATAAAATAAGCCAGTCTTTAAGAGGACTTCCTAATTGCTTTTTGGCTTCAGCAAGTGCACATAGGGACGGATTGTTAGCAATCACTCCGCCATCGATTAAAGCTACCTCTTTATTGGCCAAAGATTTGATTTTGGCAGTCTTAAAATAAGTTGTGCTACAGATGCCGCTCTGGCGGCCTCTTTTACAAAATAGCCGTATTCTGGGCTTTTGGCGGCGTGCGGCGTTATGTTAGGTAAATTTTTTGAAAATTAGGGGACATCTTGTATATAAAAATTCAGGACATCTTGGGTGGAAAAACGGGGCGGGATTAGCCCTTCGGAGTTTTTTCACCCGGGAATAACCCCTGATTTCCGCCCTCGCTCAACGGAAGTATCTACCAATTTTAGCAATAATGCCCCTCAGACATTCCACTTACTCATAAAATATGATATAGTACCATCTTCTTAAAAGTTCAGTTTATAATCTCCAATGAAATTCGTGGGTTGTTAAAATTTTAATCTTTGTTTTACCAAACTTGATTATTGTTTTATTTAACTTAACAATTCATTTACCCATCACAATTCATTTTAGAGTTATACTTAAAAAGTAATGAATGTTTTTGAATAATGACGAACCATATTAAATCATGGGACATTAGGGTTTATTCTTAAGAAATAGGCCATCTTGCAAAAGAACATATGTTCGTGATATAATATATCGAATTCCTAAACGGAGGACTTTTTCATGTCTTCAAACAGCATTAAAATTAAAGGCGCTCGTGAACACAACCTTAAAAATATTGATCTTGAAATTCCCCGTGATCAATTGGTTATTATCACCGGGCTTTCCGGTTCCGGGAAATCTTCTTTAGCGTTCGATACTATCTATGCCGAAGGCCAGCGCAGATATATGGAGTCCCTTTCTGCCTATGCCCGTCAATTTTTGGGCCAGATGGACAAGCCTGATGTGGATTATATTGACGGCCTTTCTCCGGCGATCTCTATTGATCAAAAAACTACCAGTCGTAATCCTCGTTCGACTGTAGGGACAGTTACCGAGATTTACGACTATTTACGGTTACTATATGCCCGGATTGGGCAACCCTATTGTCCTGAATGCCACAGACCCATCAAACAGCAGACTGTGGAGCAGATTGTCGACCAGGTGATGACTTTGCCGGAAGGGTCCAAGTTCCAGGTATTGGCTCCTGTCGTTCGCCATCGAAAAGGAGAATACGACAAGCTTTTTGAAGATTTCCGCAAAGATGGTTATGTCAGAGTCCGAGTTGACGGCGAGATTAAAGATTTAACTGAAAAGTTTAACCTGGAAAAATATAAGCAACATACTATCGAGGTCGTTGTCGACCGTTTAATCATGAAACCCGACTTGGGACAACGGTTGTCAGACTCCATTGAACTGGCTTTGAAGCTCGCTAAAGGTTTGGTAACCATTTTGCCGGTATCGGGAGAAGAGCAGATTTTCAGTGAAAAATTCGCTTGTCCGGATTGTGGATTTAGTTTTGAAGAATTGACTCCCCGGATGTTTTCTTTTAATACCCCCTATGGCGCATGTTCCGATTGTGACGGTTTGGGATTTAAAATGGAAATTGATCCCGAATTGGTATTGGATCTTGATAAGTCACTCAATGAAGGCGGTATCAAGGCCTGGAGCGCTGATCAAGATTCCTGGTCGCTGCAATATTTAAAATCAGTGGCTAAGAAATATAAGATTGATCCGGATAAACCATTACGGAAAGCTACCAAAGAACAACTGGATATCTTGTTATACGGCACCAAAGGTGAGAAAATAGAAATATCTTACCAGGGTCCGGACCGAGAATTCCGGCATACAGCTTCATTTGAAGGAGTCGCCCATAATTTAGAGCGGCGTTACCGCGAAACACAATCCGATTTCATGAAGCGGGAAATTGAAAGATATATGGCCATAAAGCCCTGCGCCACATGCCAGGGAGCCCGCCTAAAACCCGAAAGCCTGTCTGTATATATTGGCGGTCTGAATATAAGTCAGTTAACTAGAAAATCAGTATTGGACGCTAGTACTTTTTTACAGCAGCTGCAGCTTTCGGTGCGGGAGCAGACTATTGCCCGGTTAATACTGAAAGAAATCAATGAGCGATTGGGCTTTTTGATTAATGTGGGTCTGGACTATTTAACACTGGAAAGGGCGGCCGGTACCCTATCAGGTGGAGAAGCCCAGCGGATTCGACTGGCGACGCAAATTGGTTCCTCGCTGGTGGGTGTTTTATACATTTTAGATGAACCCAGTATAGGTCTGCATCAACGGGACAACCTCCGGTTAATCGATACTTTAAAGGAACTACGCAACCTGGGAAATACGGTTGTTGTGGTTGAACATGATGAAGAAATGATGCGTGAGGCCGACTATATCGTAGACATTGGCCCAGGGGCGGGAGCTCACGGCGGTCTAGTCGTCGCCGCTGGAACTTTACAAGATATTATGGATGAACCGGCTTCCACCACAGGCCAGTATTTGTCGGGAAAACAGCAGATTGCGGTTCCCAAGGAACGTCGGAAACCTAATGGAAAATATCTTCAAATCAAGGGCGCTAAAGAACACAATCTGAAAAATATCGATGTGAAGATCCCCTTGGGTATTTTTGTCTGCATTACCGGTGTCTCCGGATCCGGTAAAAGTACGTTAATTAATAATATTTTATACCCGGTGGCCGCTACGGAATTAAACAATGCCACCACCTTACAGGCAGGTGCTCATGATAAAATATTAGGACTTGAGCATTTGGAAAAAGTCATCGACATTGACCAATCACCAATTGGCCGGACGCCCCGTTCCAATCCGGCAACTTATACTGGGGTTTTTGATCCAATTCGTGAGTTGTTTGCTGAAACCCCGGAAGCTAAAATGCGGGGGTATACTTTGGGACGTTTTTCATTCAATGTAAAAGGCGGACGCTGTGAAGCCTGTACTGGCGATGGCATTATCAAAATCGAAATGCATTTTCTGCCGGATGTGTACGTGCCTTGTGAAGTATGTAAGGGAAAACGTTATAACCGTGAAACCCTTGATATTAAATATAAAGGAAAGACTATATCGGAAGTATTGGATATGACTGTGGAAGAAGCCTTGGAATTCTTCTATAATATTCCGAAAATCCGTCGAAAACTGCAAACCCTGCAAGACGTCGGTTTGGGCTACATCAAACTCGGTCAACCGGCCACGACTCTTTCCGGAGGTGAGGCCCAGCGGATTAAGTTGGCTACCGAATTATCCCGCCGTTCCAACGGCAAGACCTTATATATTTTAGATGAACCCACCACCGGCCTTCATTTTGCTGATATTCAATGCTTGTTGGAGATGTTACAACGTCTGGTGGAAGCCGGGGATACTGTTCTGGTCATCGAACACAACCTGGATGTCATTAAAACTGTGGATTACATCATCGATCTGGGCCCGGAGGGCGGCGATCGGGGCGGAACGATTATCGCAACTGGAACTCCGGAGGAGGTGGCTGAAAAGTCATTATCTTATACCGGTCAATTTTTAAAGCCGCTTTTAGGGGCAGCCGTTAAACGGAGAAAATAAGGAGAAATACGTTTTAATCTCTGTGTCTCCGTGGACAATTGACTTAGCCACGGAGACACAGAGAAAGAAATTTATTGTCTTGACGTCACGGGAATTTATTTGTCACCATAGTATTTATCTCTTATCAAACGGCGCAGGACTTTCCCGACCGAACTTCGGGGGAGTTCCTCGACGACTTGAATTTTATGGGGTACCTTAAACTTCGAGAGATGCTCGGAACAAAAGCGACGTAATTCTTTTTCCGAGGTGGCGGCTGTCTCTTTTAAAACGACATAAGCCTCCGGTACCTCGCCACGCAGTGAGTGAGGGGCACCAATGACGGCAGCTTCTTTAACTGCAGGATGGGAATACAATAAATCTTCAATTTCCCTTGGATAAACCTTCTCGCCACCTACGATAATCATATCCTTGAGACGATCGGTAATAAAAATATAACCGTCTTCATCGATACTGCCCAAATCGCCGGTATGCAACCAACTATCTTTTAATACCAATGCTGTCTCTTTAGGATGACCCCAATAACCCAGCATAACTTGGGGGCCTTTTACTACAATTTCCCCAACTGCACCAAATTCTTTCAACTCTTCACCAGTTTCAGGATTTACAATCTTAACTTCGGTATCGGGAAATGGAATTCCGACACTACCGTATTTGAATTGGCCATTGATAGGAGTCACAGCCACTACCGGAGAACACTCCGAAAGTCCATACCCTTCACGAAGCTTGCCGCCTGTCAATTTTTCGAACCTCTGATGGACTACAGGAGGTAGCGGCGCTGATCCACAGATACAGGCTTCAATGGAACTTAGATCGTAATTATTAGCGTTATCGCGCATTGCAATGGCTCCGTACATCGCGGGGACGCCCATGAAAATATTCGGTTTATGTTTCTCAATCAACCGTATCAGTTCATTTAAATCGAATTTGGACATTAATATTTGGGAAGAGCCAGAAAGTATAGCATGGTTTAAATTGGTACTCATAGCGTAAATATGAAACATTGGGATAACACAAATAAATCTTCCCTCACCATCATTGTAGACGTTTTTAAACCAGGCCCGAAGCTGGGTGGCGTTTGCAATGAGATTACGATGAGTAAGCATCGCTCCTTTATATAAACCTGTTGTACCACCGGTATACTGTAAGTTGGCCACCGATTCAGGTGTTACTTCAATTTTGGGATCACTGACAGGTTGTCCAAATAGAACTTTTTCGAGTTTGGTACCGTTAATCGATAAATTGTAATCATTTTCTGCAGAAAATGGAACCCGAATATCTGTGGTAATTATTTTTAAATGATTGAAAGAGCTATCTGTGAGTACAGGGACCATTTCCAGATTGGTAATGAGTATTTGCATTCCACTATCTTGAATGATATAAATGAGTTCGTCCCCGCTGAAACTCGGATTGATGGGTACGCTAATAGCGCCAGCCCGTAATATTCCAAAATAGCTTATAACAAATTGAGGTGAATTGGGGAGTTGGATCCCGACACGATCACCCGGCTTTACTCCATAGCTAATTAATAAATTGGCCATTTGGGAAACTAAATTATCGACTTCTTGGTAAGTCCATTGGTGCTCTAAATAAATCAAAGCATTTTGCTTTGGGAATCTAGAGGTTGTTTGATGGAGCATTCCCGAGAGCGTTATTGCAGGGTAATCGAGGTGAGAAGGTACCCCCTTTTCATAGGATTTAAACCAGACCTGTTTCAAAAAAGATTCTCCTCTCTTGTTGGGGATCTCTGATTCATTAATGTTTTGTTGAATTCAGATGCATATATTCAATATCTAACATATTTCCATATCTGATATGACATATCTTATTGATTCTAAAGTACTTTTTAAACAGCCTCAGAGTAAAATCAAGATGAATTCCAAGTGAATCAATAAAAACACATATCAATACTACGGATGGTATAACAAATTTGTCCAAAAGTCAATTATAATCAGGTAAACGGCTTTGTCAGGATATATTATACTGATTCTACCATGTATTGTGAAATTTTGAATTATTTTTATAAATGAATAAGATCCGAGAAAATTAGTTATAGAGATAGAGACCCTGGGTTAAACTAATTGAGCACTCCTGGAATCGTCGATAGCTCTTTCCAATCTATCAACATTATGGCAAATTGGTGCCTATGGTCTACGTAGGTAACCTTTGAAGAGTGCACAGAAGCCATTCTTTTATCAAAATAATTTTTGAGGTGATGGTATGAAAGTACTGATGCTAAGTTGGGAGTTTCCTCCGAAAATCGTCGGGGGGATAGCCCGCCATGTTTATGATTTGGCTTTAGCTTTAGTAAAACGGAATGTAGAGGTTTCAGTGATTACCTGTGGGGTACAGGATGCAGCCGATTATGAAACGATTCATGGGGTGAAAGTTTACCGGGTGGTGATGAATAATCCCTCAACTCCGGATTTTTTGACCTGGGTGCTGCAATTGAATCTGAATATGACGGAAATGGCCAACCGTCTAGCTTTACTTGGGGCTACTTTCGATATTATTCACGCCCATGACTGGTTGGCGGCATTTGCAGGCAAGAATCTTAAGCATTCCTGGCGGATACCCTTGGTTTCAACGATCCATGCTACGGAATATGGGCGCAATAATGGGCTTAATAATGAATTGCAGCGGTATATCAGTAATGTTGAGTGGTGGCTAGGTTACGAATCTTGGCGAGTTATTTGTTGCAGTAATTACATGAAAGCAGAACTACAGCGGGTTTTCCAGATGCCTGAAGATAAGATTCGAATCATTCCCAACGGGGTCTATCCAGGCGAATTTGAAAAGACTGCCCTAAAGCCTGATGAGGTCCGCTCACATTATTGTGCTCCGGATGAGAAGATGATTTTTTATGTAGGGCGGATTGTCCGTGAAAAAGGACTGGGAGTTTTACTCGATGCTTTCTCAAGAGTGCTTGGAGTGGAACCCAATACCAAATTGGTCATTGCCGGAAAAGGTCCTTATTTAGAGGAATTAAAACATCGAGCTTATCAATTAGGTATTTATCATCGTGTTTACTTCGCCGGTTATATCGATGACGATACGCGGAATGCATTGTACAAAGCAGCAACAGTAGCGGTGTTCCCCAGCCTATATGAACCTTTTGGTATTGTAGCTTTAGAAGGAATGGCTGCCGGGGCACCGGTGATTGCTTCAGATGCAGGCGGATTGGGAGAAATTATCCGACATGGCGAAAATGGGTTGAAGGTCTATTGTGATAATGTAAATTCTTTGGCCGATAATATAATTTGGGCATTACAGCATCCCGATCATTGTGGCAAAATGAAAGCCACAGCTCTCAAAGATGTGCAGCAAATTTATAGTTGGGACAAAATTGCTATTCAAACCAGCCAGGTTTACCAGGAAATTATTGAGGAAAATCAAAAATCAAATTGGCATGCGGTAATGCATGAGGAGGCAGCCCGGGAAATCATCATGTCGAATATGATTAAAACCATAGAAGCAGAGGAAATGACTCGTTATCGTGATGTTCATTAAGGATTGAGCAAAATCATTCTGCTCTCTTATATCAAATAATAATAAGGACACGGTGTAATTTTAAGGAGGATCTCTATGAAAGCAGTTATCATGGCCGGTGGAAAAGGGACCCGGCTCAGGCCATTGACTTGTTATAAACCCAAACCAATGACACCCATAGCGAATCGGCCGATGATGGAACATATTATCAATCTGCTTAAAAAGCATAACTTTACCGAGATAATGGCAACCTTATTTTATTTACCTCAGGCTATTGAAAATTATTTTGAAAATGGGCGGAAATTCGGCGTAGAAATGCAATATTTTATTGAAGAAACCCCGCTCGGAACTGCAGGTAGTGTGCGGAACGGCTCAGATTTTTTAAATGAGACTTTTCTAGTCATTAGCGGGGACGCCCTAACGGATATTGATCTAACTGCTGCCGTCGATTTTCACCGGGCTCGAGGGGCCATTGCCACTCTGGTATTAACAAAAGTAAATAATCCGCTTGAATACGGAGTTGTGATTACCGATGAGGAGGGTAAGGTTAAGCGCTTTCTGGAAAAACCGGGCTGGGGTGAAGTCTTTAGTGATACAGTCAATACCGGGATTTATATTCTGGAACCGCGAATTTTCGACTATTACCAAAAGGGACAAGTTTTCGATTTCAGTAAAGATCTTTTTCCCTTATTACAATCAAAAAATGAACCACTATTCGGTTATGTAGCTTCAGGTTATTGGTCGGATATTGGCAATCTGGAACAATATCGTCAAGCCCACTATGACGTATTAACAGGCAAAGTAAATGTGGAGAAGGTAGGACAGGAGATAAGCCCGGGAGTTTGGGCTGGTGAAGGAGTCGAAATTGCTCAGGGGGCAAAGATTACGGCCCCGGTATTATTGGGGAACCATGTGAAGATAGCGGACCAGGTTGTAATAGGAGAAATGTCGGTCATTGGAGACTATGGGACAATTCAGAATGGCTCGGAAATACAACGTAGCATTCTATGGAACCATTGTTATATAGGAGGGAACTCTGAAATCAATGGAGCCATTATTTGTCAAAATGCTCATCTCAAAGGAAGAAATACCATTCATGAAGGGGTGGTGCTTGGGGAAAATGTTAGCCTGGGCACACGGGCGATAGTAAAACCGGCGGTAAGGGTGTGGCCTCATAAAGATATCGATAGCGGTTCGATTTTGAATGATAGTTTAATTTGGTCTCTGAAAGGTCCTAGAAGTCTTTTTGGAAACAGTGGGATCAGTGGCATCATGAATCAGGAGATTACCCCGGAATTTGTAGCGAAAATAGGGGGTGTTCTAGGGGCTCATTTAAAACCCGGTGCCAAAATTGTAGTCAGTTCAGACAATTACCGTGCTGCAAGAGTACTTAAAAGGGCGCTGGTATCTGGGGCATTGGCAGCAGGTGTCAATGTTTACGACTTAGGTACAATACCTTCATCGGCAACAAGATATGCCATTCCGACCTTGGGAGTTAAGGGGGGGGTACATCTTCGGATGAGCCCCCAACAAACTGACGGTATGGTAATCGAATTTTTTGACCATACCGGTTTATATATCGATAAAAATGGCGAGCGGGCCTTGGAAAATGCTTATTTTTGCGAAGATTTTTTAAGAGTTGAAGCAAACGCCATGGGCGAATTGGCGTTTGTACCCCATCTGATAGAGCCATATTTAGAAGGGTTGCTAAATACCGAATCGCAAGAATTAGTTCAAAAAAGGCGCTTTAAAATGGTTGTCAATTACGATAATGGCAGCCTTTCACTGATACTTCCCAGTTTATTGGACAAGCTTGGGTGCGAAATCTTAGTTGCCGAAAGCCAACCTAATGATTCGATTCACCGGTTACGGCCTTTAAAAGAGCTCGCTAGGGTAATGAATATTGTCTCAGAACAAGTTAAATTCTCAGGCGCTGATTTTGGGATCATCTCCGGTAATGATGGTGAAAAACTAATTATTCTGGATGAGCGGGGTGAACTGTTAAAAGATGAACAGTTAACAGCTCTCCTTGCTTTTTTGGTTTTAAAAAATAAACCTCAGGCTACAATACCGATTCAGGTGACGGCACCGCAGTTTATTGAGGAATTAGCGCGGCAATTTCATGGACAAGTTATACGAACCAAGGCCAATCCCAGGTCGATGATGGAGAAGGTGGCTCAGGAAAGATTATTTCCTTCAGCGGATGGTCAAAACTTATATCAACCGGAGTACGATTTCTTGGTATGTTTGGTAAAGGTGATGGAACTACTAGCTAGAGAACAATTATCCTTATCCGAGGCTAAACTGCTGATACCAAGTGTTGAAAGAAGTTACCGGGAAGCCGATTGTCCCTGGGAAGATAAAGGGCGGATCATGCGGAATTTATTTGAAGAAAATAAAAACCGTCTTTTGGAAATGACCGACGGTTTAAAAGTATTTCATGAACAAGGTTGGGCTTTAGTTTTGCCTGATGCTGAAGAACCTATCTTTAAAATTTATTCCGAAGCCAATACTTCCGAGGAAGCCGATGCCTTGAGTCAGATTTATTTGAATCGAATCCAGCAGTTACAGATTGAATAAAAGAGAAAGGCTCCATTCATTGTTAAGACTTCGTTTCTAAAAAAGAGACGAAGTCCTTTTTATTTTAACGTAATTTTAAAGATGATTCATCATAATTTTCCGGTAAGAAAAATTTATTTGCATCATTAGGAGGATTTCCCTCCTTTCTCTAGAAATATATTCACAAACGTTTGTTAAAAAGTTTCAAAAATTCCTTTGTGATTTTGTTAAAAAGAATTCCTTGAAATAAAGGGATTTGTAATGATTCCAGATCGTTCTAAAGCAAAAACGATATCGAACTTTATGGAAGGCAAAAATCCATTCAGTCGCTTTTTATTTAGTCCGGATAAAAACCACGAATAGGTTTGACTAGGATGAATAAATTGTTTATATAGATGACAAGCATTTTAACAAACGTTTGCTGGAAATATCTACATTCACAAAATTGTAACAAGATCCCCAATAGGAAATGCGTGACTTTAAGAATTTCTAATGTGTTTACATTTATGACATGGAGGGTTTCAAATGTCAGTCCAACTTAAGAATAACGATGAAACCTTAAGCTTTGAGGAACGAGCCAAAGACTTGGTATCCAAAATGACTTTGGAAGAAAAAGTCAACCAGATGGTTTACAATGCACCGGCGATACCCCGGTTGGGTATCCCGTCCTATAACTGGTGGAATGAAGCTTTGCATGGGGTAGCAAGGGCCGGAACGGCTACAGTTTTTCCCCAAGCAATTGGAATGGCATCGACTTTTGATGAGGATTTAATTTATAAAATCGCAGATGTTATTTCTACCGAAGGACGGGCCAAATATCATGAGGCACAAAGCAATAATGATCATGGCATATATAAGGGATTAACCTTTTGGTCTCCTAATGTTAATATTTTTCGGGATCCACGGTGGGGCCGTGGCCATGAAACATATGGAGAAGATCCTTATTTAACAGGAAGGCTGGGTGTAGCTTTTATCAAGGGACTCCAGGGAAACGATCCCATTTACTTAAAAACTGCCGCTTGTGCCAAACATTTTGCCGTTCATAGCGGACCTGAGGGTGAAAGACATAGTTTTGATGCGGTTGTATCGGAAAAGGATTTATGGGAAACCTATCTTCCCGCTTTCAAGGAATGTGTTAAAGAAGCGAATGTAGCCGGGGTTATGGGAGCCTATAACCGTACCAATGGCGAACCATGTTGCGGGAGTGAAACATTATTACAAAATATTCTGCGGAACGGGTGGGGCTTTAACGGATATATAACTTCGGATTGTTGGGCTATCAAAGATTTTCATGAAAATCATATGGTCACTAAAACTGCTCCGGAGTCGGTGGCGCTGGCTGTAAATAACGGCTGTGACCTAAATTGCGGCAATATGTATTTGAATCTACTCCTGGCTCACCAAGAAGGTTTGGTTGATGAAGCAACAATTGACAAAGCCGTTATCAGACTGATGGTCATTCGGATGAGACTAGGAATGTTTGATGCTCAGGAACGTGTCCCATTTAGTGCAATAACTTATGAAAAGAATGATTGTGAGGAACACCGTCAATTGGCCTTGGAGGTTTCCCAAAAATCTTTGGTTCTTTTGAAAAATGCCGATAATCTATTGCCGCTTAATAAAAACAAAATAAAGTCGGTTGGTGTTATTGGGCCGAACGCCGATAGCAGAGAAGCCCTGATTGGAAATTATTTCGGAACCGCCTCGCATTATGAGACAGTATTAGAAGGAATTACCCAGGCTCTGGAAGGTCGGGCCCGGGTGTTTTATGGGCAGGGCTGCCATTTATACAAGGATAAAGTCGAAGGACTGGGTGAGCCTAAGGATCGTTTTGCCGAGGCAATCGCTGTTGCCCAAAAAAGTGATGTTGTTGTAATGTGTCTTGGACTCGATGCAAGTATTGAGGGAGAACAAGGGGATACGTCCAACGAATACGCCAGTGGCGATAAATTACATTTAAATTTGCCAGGATTGCAACAAGAATTGCTGGAAGCAGTATTTCGAGTCGGGAAACCCATTATTTTAGTACTTCTTTCGGGAAGCGCTTTAGCGGTTACTTGGGCCGATAACCATATTCCAGCTATCATTCAAGGCTGGTATCCGGGAGCTGAAGGAGGAAAAGCCATTGCATCTTTGATATTTGGTGACTATAGCCCATCAGCGCGTTTACCGGTTACATTTTACCGAAGTACCGAGGAACTGCCAGATTTCAGTGATTATTCCATGCAAAACCGGACATACCGCTATATGACGGGTGAAGCTCTTTATCCGTTCGGCTATGGCTTAAGCTATACCCGATTTGAATACAGTGAATTCAAACTGG
>JAEZKW010000192.1 GCA_023415375.1 Bacillota bacterium | reverse complement strand
TGATTAAGGAACATCCCAAAATTCTGCGCCTGGAAAAGGAACTGCGTTATAGCCATTTTGATCGGATGCAAGGTGGTAACGAAAAAACCATTACCACCAGCGCTGAACATTTGGATTTAATCGAAAGCTTTCTGCGCATTGACGGGCATGCGGTTAATATTGCACAAGTCGTCGTAGGGATTGTCTAGATTGAATTTAGGAAAGCGACTTTAATTTCAAAAGATGATTAGTTGTAATAAAAAAGTTTGAGGGCCCGTGAAAAAGAGGCCCTCAAACTTTTTTAAAAAGAGGTGGGACTGTTTACTAAAGATTTAGCTGTTATCATTCCGCTTATTTGCTATTTGTAGATGTTGGTCATAACGATAAAGCCTTAGTTATGAAGTATAGTGGTGGAGTATGGACATTTGTAGGGAAGGGATTTTCTTAGGGTTCTTGCATTATACCTTTTAATTGTGCTAGATAGTAGTGGAATTAAGTAAATCCCCACTGCCTGATTAGGGGTGGGGATTCTCATTAAATTAAAGTTTTTGCAAAAGCCTTAATTGCTGTAGTAATTGCGGACCTTTCCAAATAAGCATAAAAATAATGGATATTATTGACAAGGCCCCTAAAATAAAACCAACCCATGCCATTCCTTTTCCTTTTAATAATGGCTCTTCTTTGATTTCACGAATAGCCATCCATCCTACAATAATTGCCATGATCCCTTTTTCCAATCCTAATAGATTAACAAACGAGAATATGCCTAGCAATAAAGCAATACTGGCTAGTTTACAGTGTTTCATGTTTATCCCTCCGTTTTGAATGAATCTAAACTAATATTATCATAGATATTTAACAATAGGTCTCTCCAATACTTGTATCTAAAATTCTAATGCCAAACTTGTCCAATAGGGCCTCAGACCTATTCACCTATAAAAAATGATGTTATAATAAACATATAGTCATTTATTTAGATTGGGGAATTATATTGCGTCGAAATCATCAGTTTAACTGGATTGTATTCTTTGTATTATTATTAACAATTGCGTTCATAAATACCAGTGTCATCAAAGATGATGAAGCTGGCTTAAGTTTTCCTCTCCAATCGATTGAATCAATCAGTCACAACCACCAGCCGATATTAACTCCCAATAGTCGTTCCGAGATCACCTGTTTTATAAAATCTTTTCAAAGTTTAACCTTAAACCCGGTCTTCGCTAAACTCGCCGGAACGGTTTGGGAAAGTTTGGCAATAAAAATTATTCTATTCATTCTATTTCTAATTCAATTGATCACGCCATTCTTTATTTTTTATCAAATTTCCCGCACGAGTTCGGAAAATGATTCCTCCCAGGCTAATAATGTTTCCATCCTGTAAAATCTATTATAATTAGTCGGGAGGTCTCAAGTATGGGTGCTTTTGAAGTCGGTACTGTGAGTGTTGTATTTGCAATTTTCGGTTTATTTTATTGGGGCGCTTTTAAGGCAGAAAAAGTTGTCAATGAAAAAGCCAAGAAACTTCGTGAATCGCAGTCCAATTTAGGGGGAACCATATCATTAAAAAAAGCGAAAATAGCCCCAAAGGATAATAATCCTAAAAAATAAATCGCTGCATAAATCTAAAAAAGCTGTTGATAAAGTAATTTCAACAGCTTTACTCTTTAATTTTGTTTCTTAGTAGTCCTGGTTCAAACTCAATATTATTCGGCAGGAAACCGATAATTTATTAAATAAACTTTAATCAAAGAGGAGGTAATGTACGATGAAAAGAAATAATATATTAAGAATCTTTAAAAAGTATATATTGCTAGAATTAGGAGCCTGTTTAGCTGCAATTGGATTAGAAGAGTTTTTAATACCCAATAAAATCATTGACGGCGGGATTACTGGAATATCCATTATTTCAAGTTATCTAACCAATTTACCGCTGGGCATTTTCATCTTAGCCCTCAATATCCCATTCCTTATTTTTGGCTATAAACAAATTGGCAAGACTTTTGTGGTATCCACCTTATTTTCGGTAATTTCTCTTTCTTTTTGGGTATCTTTTCTGCATCCAATTCCCGGTGTAACAAACGACATGTTACTGGCGACAAGTTTTGGCGGTATCATCCTTGGTATCGGGGTTGGTATCATCATTCGATATGGAGGTTCATTAGACGGAACGGAAATCATAGCGATTATTTTAAATAAACGGACTAGTTTTTCAGTCGGTGAAATCGTAATGTTTTTCAACCTTTTCATCTTAGCCAGCGCGGGATTTGTCTTCGGTTGGGATAAGGCTATGTATTCGCTGATTGCTTATTTTATTGCGTATAAAATAATTGATATAACTATCGATGGCCTAGATGAAGCCAAAGCAGCCTTCATTATAACTGAAAAAGCGGAGGAACTTGCCGAAGTAATTACAGCCCGATTAGGTCGAGGAGTAACTTTTTTGGAGGCAAAAGGCGGATTTACTGGTAAACCTAAAACTGTAATTTATTCTGTAGTTACTCGTTTAGAAATAGTTAAGTTAAAATCAATTATAAATAGTATTGATACAGAAGCATTTATGACTATTAATGATGTTTCTGACGTTATGGGAGGAAAGCATAAGAAAAGAGATATTCATTAATATAACAAACACTAACATTTAAAAGAGGCTGTCGAAAAAGTGTTTCAAAATCAGTGAGGTATCCATTTTATCGCCCCAATCAGTATGCAAAAAGTTTGTACATTGTATATCTCTATCGATAAATTTTCTTTTGCAACAGCCTCTCTTTTTGTTGTCCAATTTTATATTAAAAAGCTTTCATCATATGAATAATTAAGTAAGATGTTTAAACTGGGGTAGCCATTTTTGATTGATTTGAAACATTTCATCAACCATTTGTTTGATTTCCGCCAGACTTAAAACTGCGGAGGTCAAGGGATCGAAACAAATGGCATGGAAAATTTTACGGGGGTCGCCTTCAATCGCTCCCTCAATGGCTAATTCTTCACAACGGGCACTGATATTATTGAGGATTGCCAAATGTTTGGATAAAGGTCCAACATGAATGGGCTCAATACCGCGCTTGGATGCCAAAACCGGCACTTTAACGCAACATCCTTGAGGCAGGTTATCAATTAGGCCAAAATTGCAGACATTGCCGTTAAATCTAAATAAGCTAATACGTTTATTCCATAACGTCCAAACCCTCCGCTTATTTTCTTTGTTTGCAGCTTTTTCTGATAACCAATTCACTCGGAATCAATACTTTTTTGGGGATAGTCCGCTCTTTGATGATTCGTTCATTCAAAAGCTCGACAGCGGTGGCGGCCATGAAATTTAAGTGGATGCGGATGGTTGTCAAAGGGGGTGTCAGGTACTTGGATGTTGCCAAGTCGTTAAAGCCGATGATGCTTAAGTCATTCGGCACATTGATTTTGGCCTCATGAAAGGCCCGTAGGGCTCCGGTTGCCATCGTATCATTGGCAATTAAAAATGCGGTCGGCAAATGATCGGCCCGTAGAGCTTGATGAACCAAATTATAACCTTCCTGTGATGATATCCGGGAACCGGTATAGATAAATTCAGGGTTGAATAACCGGTATTCCTGCATAATCGAAATAAATAGCTCTTTCCGGTTATCGATTGTAATCTCCTTATGATCTCCTACGACAGTTCCTCCCATAAAGCCAATCTCAGTATGGCCAAAATTAATAAGATATTGCAAGGCTTCAGTGATTCCCAGTCTAAAATTGACGGTCACCGAATCATAAAGTTTCTCTTGGGGAGATGAGTCCAAAAAAACTATATTATTGGTGTAGTTGGTGAGGTCCTTAATCTCTTCATCGGAAAATTTACCGATGGCGATAATCCCGTCGATATTGTTGACCAGCAATTGATACCGGTCATTTACTTTTTTAATCTTAAAAGTACTGATATTTGCCTGGGCGCACTCTTTTTCGATCGTGTTCATCAAGTACAAATAGTAAGGATCATCTAGTAATTCAATCTCGGAATACCAGTCAAGTATACCAAAACTTAATCGGCTGTTTTCAACAATGGAGCCTTTTCGCTCCCGGATTGTTTTATATTCCAATTCTTCAGCGATCTCGAAAATACGAACCTTGGTGTCCGGTGAAACCGCTAGAGACGTATCGTGGTTTAAGACTCTTGAAACGGTTGCCGGAGAGACCATAGCTTTAAGAGCGATCTCCTTAATAGTGGCCATCAACGTACCTCGCAAAACATCAATCTAGATTTTACCTTAATTAAGCTAAATTATAATTCATTTTGTTTCCGAATTCAAATTTATTTAGTAAAAATTTAGTGATGAAATTTCTAATTCATAATGTAAAAAGGATAATGCAAAAATAGGGTTGAAGTGGTTTTTGATTTATTTAACCGTGCTATTTTTATGCTTGAAGTTTTTGAATAGACCAAAAAAATTTAGTAAAATTTGTTGACATTTAGGTAAACTTTTTCTAAAATTTAAATGTAACTAGGAATCAATCATAAATCGATTCTTGGAAAAAATAAGGAGGGAAGAGTGTTGAAAAAGTCATTACTTATATTGTTGGCGGTTTGTTTAGCGGTCTCGATGCTTGGTGGAGTAGAGGCCATGGCGGCTGATGGAAAATCAGGCAAAATTACGATTTGGGCTTGGGATCCGAATTTCAATATCCCGGTTATGAAGGAAGCCAAAGCAAGATATGAGAAAATCAATCCCAATGTTCATGTCGAAATCGTGGAAATGGCCAAAGCCGATGTTGAACAGAAGTTAAATACGGTTCTTGCTTCAGGAAGCAAAGAAGGTCTGCCGAATATCGTTTTGATAGAAGATTATAACGCGCAGAAGTACTTACAAGCTTACCC
>JAEZKW010000082.1 GCA_023415375.1 Bacillota bacterium | reverse complement strand
AGTTCTCCGGCACGTTGAATATCAAAATCACTATACATGTCGCTATAATACTCTATGGCATCGCCGACTTTCATCCAAGGAAACAGCAGATTTCCATCCGGCATATAGGACATATAGCCCTTGGTTCCCTTAGATACCGGCTCATTGCTGATTAGGATCTCTCCACTGTCCGGATGATAAATATTCATTAATGTTTTTAACAAAGTTGTTTTGCCGGCTCCATTAGGCCCTAAAAGGCCTACCACCTTACCCGCTTCCAACTGAAAATCCATCCCTCTAAGTACTTGTTTTCTGCCGATTTTTTTGGTTAATCCGCGAACCGTTACAATTAGATTCATTTCATAAGTTCCTTTCTGACGATCTCCAATATATCCGTTTTTTGATAACCAATACTCTCCATACCGGTAATGAAAATACGAATCAAATCTTCTGACATGGCTTGTTTGAGTGCCTGGATCACTTTTTCATCCTCCGTTACAAAACTACCCACGCCCCGCTGGGTATAAATTATCCCTTGTCGTTCCAATTCAGAGCAAGCCCGTTGCATGGTATTTAAATTGACTCCGAACTTTTCCGACAATGCTCTCACGGAATCCACTCTTCCTCCGGGAGTTAATACTCCTGTGACAATATCCCGTTTAATAAGGTCCATAATTTGGATATAGATTGGGGCTGTCGTATTAAAATTCAACATCTCACCTCACGTTGTATTAGTGTTATATATAAATAATACATTAATACTGGAAAAAGTCAAGAAGTAAAAATATTTAACCTAGATTCTTTCTGACTTTGAAGTGAAATCAATTGAAGATTAAATCTGCACTAAGACAGGGTTTACGGGATTATCAGATTTTTTGTTATATGAGTCTTAATCCTGTAAATCCTGTTAATCCTGTCCAGTTCCAGTTGCCCCATATTGCGCTTTCAAATTCTCAGATTACATTACATTAGTCCAAAAAACCATTTGGAAATTTTAAGGAGATCTTGTCCCTCATTCAATAAATTTATGATACAATATTTCTAGTTTATTGTTAGGGGTGGATCGGATGAGTGATGAAGAGCGAAGAACTAATATATTACTCGAACAGCTAATGTCCCAATTCCGTACCTTCGGGGAAGGTTTAGACGGCCTTAGAAATGAAGTCAATCAATTCAGAATTGAAACCGACGCTAAATTCAATAAGCTCGAAACGCGGATGGACAGACTGGACGGTAAATTAAGCCAGATGCAAGAATCAAATGATAGGGATCACCAGCAAATCATCCAAGCCGTGTATGACCTTGATAGTGAAATTCCCTACTTAATCTTTTTTATCTACTTGTTCCTAAAATTTGGGTCATTCTCTTCCAAAGCGATTCGTTGTCACTTAATCGCGCTGTGGAACCAAAACACTTTGACCGGTTTGGAAGCCGGATCTTTTTTAATACAATGGGGAGTCCCTGCCGGGACTATAAAAGAGACTTCCGGTTCAATCGGGAATTCTTGTTTGCCGACCTTGGCCAAGCCTGAACCTTCCAGTACGCAAAAACCTTCTTGGTCATCGTGAACGGCCGCCAAAGGATATTCAGTTTCCGGAAAAATACTAATACCAGCACAGCAACCCGCGACACAGCCGTTCTTTTCAGTTAACATTTCATATGATATATGACCATCTTCTTTAATCGGTACGACATCAGTCAACTTAATGAAACAATTCATGCTGATATTCCTCGTTTCTGACAAGTTTTGCTCATGAACCAATTAAATCAAAAAGCCAAGAATGTGGCGATTAAGGGGATCGTAAATATACTCAACAGCGACGTCGCCAGTATTCCTTCTGCAGCAAATTCTCCATCCCCGCTAAATTTTTCAACCAGTACAGTGGTGCTTGCCATGCTAGGCATAGCGGCCTCTATGATGATTATTGTTTTGACTAAAGGGTTAATATGAAACGGCAGCATCAACAGATAGGCCAGTAAGGGATATAGTAACAGTTTGAAAAAGCATACAAGACCCAATTCCCAAGTGAGTGAATTGAATCCCAGCTTTAGGCCGCCCAGCGTATAGCCCATCATCAGCATGGCCAGAGGAACGGTTGCGTCTCCCATGATTCTTAACGGGGCTAAAATTAGATCGGGAATCTTGAAGCCCATCCAATTGATGAGTAAGCCACAGATTACCGCCATCAACGAAGGACTTAACAAGGACTTCCAATTTTCGCTCCAAAGTCGTCCGCCTCTCATAATCATCATGGCAATCGAGCAAAAGGCAACCGTTGTCCCAACATCGTATAAAACAGCATAGGTTAATCCTTGGCTGCCCCAGATCGAAAAGACGACCGGAAATCCAATAAACCCCGAATTGGGCATCGCGCAGAGTATTCGGAAAGTTTTTAAGCGGTCGGCGGTCATCGACGACCGCCTTCCGAATAACATTACCCCTGCCGATATCAAAATAACAAGTAACAGCGATATCCCGGGAGCAATCATACCCGCCATAAGCCGACCCCAATTCACATCAGCGGTCATCGAGACAAAAATCAACGGGGGCAAAGTGATGTTCAACATCACATCGGCAAAGGACATTCTGGCTTCTTCCCTAATAAAACTGCATTTTCTGGCGACAACCCCAAAAATGGCCAGCGAAAAGATGATTAATACCCGCCACGTAATATTGCCTGAAGATGAAAATAAATCCATTGGGGCTCCGTTTCAAAAATTATCAATAGTAAACCAAAACCTGAGCGTTGTTTATTACGCCAAAATATCTGCGGCCGAATCTAAATCTAAAAACAAAGCGGCATGATCGAGCGTTCTCAAAATTGAAGCAGGACAAGAAGTTGAGACATTCCCTCGTAAAGTCTTTTGAACCGCTTGTCGTTTGGTCGCTCCGGGCACCGTGCAATAAACCCATTTCGCCGCGATAAGCGCCGGGATCGTTAATGTAAAAGCTTGAGTGGGAACTTCCTCCAATGACTGGAAACATCCGTCATGGACCTGTTGCATACGGCTGGTCAAATCAGGTTCTACCAGTTTAACCCAGACCGGATCGTTAAAGTCGGCAACAGCCGGGTCGTTAAAAGCGATATGGCCGTTTTCACCGATCCCGAGGCAAGCCAAGTCTAACGGATATTCCCGGAGAAGTTTGGTATACCGTTCAATCTCCTGCTCTAATGGGTTTGCCTGCCCATTAAGAAGAAAGACTTTACCCGGCTTAACCCGGTCAAAAATTCGCTTATTTAAATAATTGCCAAACAGTTGCGGATGCTGAGCACCCAAACCGATATATTCATCCATATGGAAACTCACTACCCGGGACCAATCAATTCCCGGAATGACACTTAGAGAATCTAAAAGTTCATTTTGGGATGCCGCCGCCGGAAAGACTATGGACACCCGTTCTTGTTTCTGCAAAAGCTCTTGAATTTTAAGAGCGACTGCATTAGCTACCCCCCGACCCATTTCAACGCGATTGGGATAGATATTAACATTAAGTTTATCAACTGAAAAACTCTGCTTGTTAGTTACCATTTTCATTTCTTTCCTTTCATCGACTTAATGATTTCATCAGCCCTTTATACCTGTCAAAGCGATACTTTCAATAATTTGCCTTCGTAGTAAAATAAAAATAAGGATCATCGGCAATACCGATATCACGGAACCCGCCATCAACAGGCTGTAATTGGTGCTGAATTTAAACTGAAACATCGTCAACCCCAATTCCAGGTTGAACAGTTCTTTGGTATTGGCCATCAATAACGGCCACATGAAAGCCATCCACGCTTGAGTAAAGGCAAAAATACCCAAGGCGCCGCCGGAAGATTTAGTCAACGGTAAAACGATATCTTTTAAAATCCGAAACTCGGAACAGCCGTCGATTCGCGCCGCATCCATCAATTCGTCCGAGATGGTCGAACTGATATGCTGACGCATTAAAAATATTCCGAAACTCATAACCAAATAGGGAGCGATAATTCCCTGATACGTATTGACCCAATGCCATTGAACCATCGTAGTATATAGGGGAATGATATAACTTTCGAATGGGACGATGGCCGTAATCAGTATCACAAAAAACAAAAGATCACGCCCGGGAAATTTATATTTCCCGAAGATAAAACCCCCGACAATCGATGTGAGTAAAATGACTACCGTTGAAGTTACCGAAATAAAAGTGCTGTTTAAAAAGAATCGCAAAAAAGGCGCCTGCGCAAACAGATCAACAAAATTACGAAAGATGGGATGTTGCGGAAATATTTGCGGCGGCCAAACCAAGACTTCAACTTCCGGTTTGAATGACGTTGAAAACATCCAAACGAAAGGAATTACCATAAATACGGCGCCAAACATTAGCAAGATATGTTTCATCATTGGGGCAAACCACTTGTTACGATAAGTGCTATTTTCCATCTTGATAAACCCCCCTATTCGTCTGACTTAACTGCTTTAAATTGGATCAAGGTAAGGGCAATCACAATTAATGTTAAAATGACAGCTTCAGCTGAAGCATAACCCAGTCTGAAATACCGGAAGCCGTTTTCATAAATATCATATAACAAAACTCTAACGGCTCTTCCCGGCGCCGCCTGGGAGCCCAAAGTCATTACGTAAACCTGGGTAAATACATTAAAGGCATTAATCGTTGAAGTCACGATAACATATAAAAGAATCGGTTTCAGCAACGGAATGGTTATATGACGGAACCGGTTCCAACCGACCGCTCCATCGATACTGGCAGCTTCGTAGTATACCTCCGGGATGTTTTTCAATCCTACCAACAGCAACACGATGTTATACCCGAGGTTTTTCCAAATATTCATCAAAATTAAGGCCCAAATGGCAACCTCGGGATAAATCAACCAGCCAACCGGTTTAATTCCAACGAAAGATAACAGATAGTTGAAAATCCCGTATTTCGGGTCGTAAATCCATTTCCATGCCACCGACATGGGGACCATTGGGGTAATAAACGGAAGAAAATAGAGCGCTTGATAGAACCCGGTCAATTTCATTTTCTTAGCCAAAGCCACGGCGATCGGAAGTGAAATGATCAAACAAAGAATGACGCTTGCCCCGGCATATAAAAAAGTATTCGAAATCGATATTCGGAACTGATCGTCGAAGATCAAGGCCTGGTAATTCCCAAAACCGATAAAAGGCCGACCGCTACCGATTAATTTCCAATCAAAAAAACTCATCCAAAATGTCTGGGCAATCGGAATAATCCGTAAAACAAGAAACAAAGCCAAGATCGGCAAAAGCATCAAATAACAAAAGAGATGTCGTGAACGTTCCGCGGTTAGATATTTTTGTAGACCAAAATGCCCCATACGCACATCCTTCTTTCATTGATTATAAGACTGTGATAGCATTTAGCGGAGTGTTGAAACGTCTCCCCGGTGCCTTCCGGGGAGACGTAAGGGCCTGATACCTAATTTTTATTTACCATATGCATTATTGCGCTTTAGGATTGAATCGACCAAATCCCCGATATCTTTCACAGCGTTTTTAATACCTTGCGGGTTGTCAACCAGTTTACTGTTAAGAAAAACTTCAACC
>JAEZKW010000263.1 GCA_023415375.1 Bacillota bacterium | reverse complement strand
ATTTGTTATCCTTAGCCATAACCCAAAATTTTATACCGGTTGTTGACGATGGGGATATTTTTATTGGGATTATCCGGCGTCGGGAAATTATTGAGTATTATGCGAAACTTCCCCATAAAATGGCCGCTAGTGAATGAGCTTTAAATCAATAATCAAGTAAATTAAAAAACCTGTCACTCTCCGGGGGCAGGTTTTCCATTTGTTTCTACTCAAAAATCGTTTTTTTGCTAATTAAATTGGCGATTCGGTGAGTTCTTTAAATATATCCCGGAGTTTTTGATAACTCGCCAGATAAAGTTCAAAGTTTTTTTGATAAACCCTTGAAATTTCTTGATTTGGGTTTATTGTCCGCTTATTCTGAATAATTTGTTGAACTGGTGAAATTAAATCTTCAAAAATGCCTACGCCAAAACCACCGATGATTGCGGCCCCAATTGCACTGGCGTCAGAGATTTTGATAATATCGACGGGATAGCCAAAAACATTTGCCAGGACTGTCGGCCAGAGCTCTACATTCATCCCTCCCCCTCCAATGCGGATGGACTTGATATCGACCCCCATCTTTATAAAAAGTAATAAAGATTCTTTTAAATTGTAAGATATCCCCTCTAAAATTGCCCTAAATATAGTCTCTCTTCGGGTATTGGTACTGAGTCCTAAGAAGGTACCACGGGCATATGAATCAAAGTAAGGAGTTCCGCTACCGGAGAGAAAGGGTAAATATAGAAGGCCATTACTGCCTGGAGAAACGTTTCGGGCATCTTGGCTAAGAGACTGAATTAGTGAGTAATCCGCCTTTGAATGATTTCCGGAAACAATTCCAGAAAACCAATTAAGACTAAGTCCTCCGGAAAAATGGGAACCCAAAGCGTAAATGGAGCCGGGGATGACATGGGGATGAAAGGTAACTTTATCTTGTCCCGCTTGACTGATTGATGGGACAACCGTCAGAATGGTAGCACTTGTTCCAATGGTAGCGGCAATATAACCCGGTTCCTGAATTCCATAACCGATTGCTTTCGCTGCCATATCTGCTGCTCCGGTAACAACAGGTATTCCCGGTTTTAATCCGAAAAGTGCAGCACCCTTTGGACTTACTGAACCGGCGATTTGGTAAGGATTTGATACTTCAGGCAGGATTGCCGGGTTGAGCTGAAGCTCGTGAATCAGAGGAAGATTCCAATTTTGTTGATTAAAATCATAAAGTAGGGTGTTTCCGGCATCTGTAATATCGGTGGCCCACTCGCCCGTTAAATGAAACCGTAAATAATCCTTGGGAAATAGGATAAGTTTGGTTTTCTTATAAATATCCGGTAAATTTTCTTTCACCCATAGTAATTTGGGGAGCAAAAATGCGTTAATTGCCGGATTACCGGTGATTTTGTAGATTATAGGAGCCATCATTTGTTGTAGCCAATCGCTTTGTTTTGTACTTCTGGAATCAGCCAACGTAATACAAGGATAAAGCGGCGATCCGTCTTCATCGATTAAAACCAGTCCGCTCATATGGCCGGATAGAGAAATAGCTGCAATTTCTTCATTTCCGATGGCAGCTTGACATTGTTTGATAGCTTGGACAGCAGCGGCAATCCAGTCATTCGGATTTTGTTGTAACCATCCGGGACGTGGACTTTCAGACGGATAGGGAATCGCGACAACTGATAATATAGCAGATTTTTCATTCATTGCCATGCATTTAAGGGCTGATGTTCCTAAGTCTAAGGCTAATATAACGGGCATTGTCAAAGAACTCCTTTTTGGAATTATATATATTAGTTAAGGCGCCTTCTATAATCCATGCATACTTAGATATTTTGGTCCGGCGATATTTTGATCGAAAGGGCGAAAATGTCACCGGAAATGTAGCTTTCGACATATTCCACCGGCAAATTGTTCTCCAGATAAGAAAGTCGTTCTGAATATAAAATGGCCTTTCCTTCGTTTATTCCTAAGAGTTGAGCCAGATCGTGGCTGGCATTGATGGGACGATAAGTATCATCGGCTTTTACTGGTACCTTGTGGTATTTTTTATTTAGTGTTTCATAGAGAGAATCATCGATGTCCGCCATTTTTAAATCCGGGTAGATATCCATTCTTAAAAATGAGGTTACCAAAGCCACCGGATGCTCATTTGCCAGAACCAGGCGTTTAAAGCGGATAACTTTACTGTTTTCCTGCAATATTAAATGGCTAAGCACAGGTTCGGGTGTTTCAATCACCATTAAGGATATTTTTTTACTTTTGGGAATATAGCCGAGACGCCGAATATCATCGGTAAAAGTAGGTAGGCGACTGAAAGAACGCTTAATCTTCGGTGGGGCCACAAAAGTGCCCTTTCCTTGAATCCTGTACAATACTCCTTCGTTCACCAATTCAACAATGGCCTGTTTAACAGTTCCCCGACTCACGTTAAATTCATTGGCAAGCTCCAATTCACCGGAGATGGGTTCATCCGGTTTCATGGCATTGATCCTGGTTAAAAGTTCAGTTTTAATTTGATAATAAAGCGGTATTTTTTGGCTACGGTTGATCATAGTGAGGCCCTTTCAAAATTGGAATCGATTAAGATTAGAATATAGATGAAATCAACTATTCAATTTAAATTAAGTATATTATATTTTTTATTTTTATTAAAGCATAAAATTGGTTGACTAGTCAAGTAGACATGTGTTAAAATAAAGTCATGTTCGATCCGGATGATGTGAGGTAACAAAATATGGGCAAAGTTCCAGTTAAATTGAGTTCTTTCGTACCATATTCTTACCGATGTCGATGATGTAACGTAATCTAACTTGAAATGAACGGAGGTGGTTGAAACTTATAGTCTGGGGATTCATTCATAAGTACATAAAATTGGAAAAGGAGCAAAAATAAACAATGAAGAAACAATTGTCAATGGTAATGGTTTTATTACTTGTTTTTGTCTTGATGATTTCCAGTTTGGGTTTAGCGGCATCTAAAAAATATACCATTGGATATGATATCTATTTTTTAGGCAATACCTGGTCGGTTCAAATGTACAAGGAATTTGCTTCAGAGGCGAAACGACATTCCGATTCCATTCAGAATGTAATTTATGTTGAATCGGAAGGAAAGGTCGATAAACAAATCGCCAATATCGAGGATTTGATCGTCAAGAAAGTGGATGCCATTATTACGACTCCTAATTCTCCTACGGCATTAATTCCGGTTTTGAAAAAAGCTCAAAGCAAGGGGATTAAGGTTGTTTTGTTGGCGGCTACCATTAAGGCGAATTTTTATGATGCCCTGATCACTGTGGATGATGTGGATTTCGGTAAGGCCGGTGCAGAATGGCTAGTCCAAAAATTGAATGGCAAGGGCAAAATTATTGCTCTAAACGGTGTTGCCGGTATGTCGGTCAGCCAGGATCGGTGGAATGGCGCAAAAAGTGTTTTCGATAAGTATCCGGGGATCAAGGTTCTCTCGACAATCAACGCCTATTGGGATTACGCAAAGGCAAAGGTGGAAGTCAGCAATTTGTTGGTTGCCCAACCTCAGATTGATGGAGTATGGTCACAGGGCGGCGGTATGACTTTGGGAACTATTGAAGCCTTTCAAGCAGCAAAACGGCCGCTGGTACCGATGACCTCCGAGGATAACAACGGCTTTTTGAAAGTTTGGAAACAATTGAAAGAAAGCAAATCCGGTTTTGACAGCATTGCTGTAGCCAAACCAACTTGGCTCGGCTCGGAAGCGTTAAAAGTAACTTTAGATTTGCTGCAAGGTAAAAAAGTGAAAAAGAATCAGGTTTTGCCGGTACCAAAGATCACCGATGCCGATCTCGATAAATTTGTACGGCCCGATTTGCCAGATAGCTTCTGGGCCAATAGCCGTATGACGGATGAAGAAATTAAGGCGACTTTTAGCAAGTAAAAAATTCTCAAGAAAAAGATAAAAGGGGCCTGACCATGAATTATGTTGAAAGTGAATCAGTCATTCTTGAAGGAAAACAACTGAGTAAACAATTTAACGGCAATGTCGTATTGCGTGATGTAGATATTTGTTGCAAGCGGGGAACTATTTTGGCTTTAGCCGGTGAAAACGGAGCCGGCAAGAGTACCCTGATGAATATTATCTGCGGCAATCTGCAACCCGATAGCGGGGCTATCTATTATCAGGGCGCCAAAATTAAAAACTTAACCCCTCAGAAAGCCAAAGAATTGAAAATTGCCTTTGTCCATCAGGAACTTAGTTTGTTTCCCGATCTCTCGATTGGTGAAAACATAATGCTTGGTCAGGAACCTACCAATCGTGCCGGGGTCATCAATCATAGCCGGTTACATGAAATGGCCGGGAACTTGATGAATGAACTGCAATATCCCATGGATGTTACCAAATTGGTCAAGCAACTCAGTTTAGCCGAACGGCAAATGGTTGAAATAGCCAAAGCCTGGGTTCATCATCCACAAATTATAATCTTGGATGAACCCACTTCCAGCTTATCCAAAGCGGAAGTCGAACATCTTTTTCAAATGATGTTAAAATTAAAGGCTGGGGGCACATCGCTGATATTTATCAGTCACCGGATGGATGAAATATTCCAAATCTGTGATGAAATTGTCGTCTTAAAAGACGGTCAATTAATGAAAACCGAAAAAGTAGCCAACATCACCCGGGATGATCTCATCCGGACCATGGTTGGACGCGAAATCACCCAGACTTTTCCCCCGCGGAAAAGTTCGGGTGATTCCCGAATTCTTCTTGAAATGGAAGATATTTGTTTGAATGAACGTTTAACGAATATTCATTTGAAAATCCCGGAGGGAACGATTATTGGAGTCGGCGGCTTGGAAGGGCAGGGCCAAAGAGAACTGGCCCGGGGATTATTTGGAGTGACTCCATTTACCAGCGGAATCATTCAATTTGAAAATGAGCCTATTGCCATTCGATCACCGCAGGATGCCATCAGTCGCGGTATCGGCTTTGTTCCCGATGATCGAAAATTGGAAGGATTGGTTCTTCCATTGTCAATCCGTGAAAATATATCTCTGCTTACATTGGATAAAATATCAAACCACCGTATTCTCCAGCTTGCTAAAGAAGGTCAAGTGGTGAAGCAAGGAATGCAAAGTTTATCCATCAAGGCATTTTCGCCTGAACAGGAAGTTCACTGTTTAAGCGGGGGCAATCAGCAAAAAGTGATTTTTGCCAAATGGTTGGAACTGAATCCCAAACTTTTAATACTGCATGAACCCACCCGTGGCGTCGACATTCAGTCTAAAATCGAAATCTATCAATTACTTCGAGATTTAACCGCCCGGGGAATCAGCATTTTGCTTATCAGTAGCGATATGTTGGAGTTGATAGGACTCTCCGATCACATTTATATTTTATATGAAGGCCGGATAAGTGGTGATATTGAGGGAGTAGATGCTACCGAAGAAAAAATTATGACATTAAGTTCAGGCGCAACCCACGTATAGTTGCGGCGGGAAAGGAGGATTAATTTGTTTCAAGGCTCATTTGGAAAACATACTCGACTGGCGATTCCCGTTTATATTGTATTGATATTATTGCTGATTATTACAGCCGCTGTGTCCGCTTCATTTCGAACTGTTGATAATTTTATCAACATCATTTCTCAATTTACACCCCTGGCGATTGTAGCCATCGGCCAAACCTTGGTTTTATTATTGGGCGGTATCGATCTCTCTGTGGGATCGGTCATCAGTTCTGCTACGGTGATTATGGCTATGTTTAGTAGTAGTTCTCCCGCCAATTTGGCTTTGAGTATCTTGATAGCGGTGGGGGTTGGAATTTTAACCGGGGTCATCAACGGTTTGGGAATCGTTAAATTGAATATTCCCCCTTTGATTATGACTCTATCGACCATGAGCGTTATCAAGGGAATTTCTTTATTCTTAATGCCATCTCCCGGAGGAATGGTGTCGGTGGAATTTATGGAGTTCGTCACTCAAAGCTGGGGTATTGTTTCTATTATGGGATTGCTGGTGCTCATTCTTTATGGGATCTTTTTTATGATACTGACCAGCACCAAGACAGGACGTTCTATTTATGCAACGGGCGGTGATTTGAATAGCGCCACCAAAATGGGTATCCCGGTGCTGCGAACGACAATTCTTGGTTATGGACTTTCCGGAGCTTTAGCGGCAGTTGCCGGTATCATGCTGGCTGCCAGGATATTCTCCGGGGATCCGATAGTTGGCGATACTTACTCCATGGATTCCGTTGCTGCAGCCGTGGTGGGCGGTACATCTCTATTTGGCGGCATTGGAGGAATTGTAGGTACCCTGGCCGGTGCTGTATTGATATCACTAACTAATAACATTCTCAATATGCTGAACGTTTTTGCATATTATCAATATATCGTAAAAGGGGTTATTTTGGTTCTGGCGTTAATTTTATTTCAATTGTGGGGGCGTAAAAAATGAGCCGATTTTTGATGCAGAAAACCAAAATAACACTAGGCATTTATGCACTTTTAATTTTGATGGTCATTATTTTCGTAATGGTTTCACCTGGCCCTTTCTCCCCACATCACTTATTGAATAATTTTCGGCAAGCGACACCCCTTGGAATCGTGGCGATTGGACAGACTTTGGTGCTGCTGATCGGCGGGATTGATCTGTCGGTAGGAGCCGTTATTTCTTTAACGAATGTGATGGCTGCCAGTATGATGATGGGTAATGACGCAAATATTGGAGTAACAATATTTGTTACATTACTGATCTCGGCTTTCATTGGATTTATTAATGGCTATACCGTATTAAAGGTTAAAATCCCGCCTTTTTTGGTTACATTGGCCATGTCGCTGGTGATTGAGGGCGCCTATATGGTTTATACCAAAGGGTCTCCAAAAGGGAATATTGCTCAAAGCTTTCGAATCATTTCGGATGGCTGGATCGGACCGTTACCGGTTGCCGGTTTACTATGGATACTGATTTGGGGAATTTTTGCGATTTTATTATACCGGGTAACTTGGGGCCGTAAGGTTTATGCGACAGGTGGAAACATGCAAGCCGCTTACTTAGCGGGGATTAAGACTCCTCAAATTATTATTACAACTTATGTGCTCAGTTCTTTGCTGGCCGGAATGGCAGGTTTAATGATATCAGCTTATATTGGGATTGCATCACCAGGGGTAGGCAATATGTATACACTCAATTCCATTGCTGCCACAGTAATCGGGGGAACCACATTTGCCGGCGGTTCCGGGGGCTTAGCCGGGACATTTGCCGGTGTTTTGATCATGAGTTTACTCCAGAGCATGATGACAATGATGAACATTCCCGAAGCCGGTAAATACATCAGTCAAGGCCTTATTATCGCAGTTATGGTTACGATTAACCAACGAACCGTAAGACGATAACTACTAAAATGTTTTATTACTAGAAAGGATGAAATACATTGGGTTTTATTCGTACAATGCTTGGAGACATTAAGCCTGATGAGCTTGGTTTAACCGATGCGCATGAACATATTGTCTGCCGTCCGGGCCATTGGGTTGATCGGCATGAAGATGATTTGCTTCTGGATGACCCTGAAAAATCAAAAGCCGATGTTTTGTTGTTTAAGGCAGCCGGAGGCCAGGCCATCGTCGATGCAACCGCGGTGGACTATGGCCGTGATTTGCCGGCTGTGAAAAAAATTGCAGAGGAAACCGGCATTAAAATTATTGCTACAGCAGGATTCAACAAAAGTTTCCTATGGGATGCTTTACTTCTCGGTTCACAGATTACATATCGCACATGGATCGAAAAGGCAACTATCGAAGAATTGACCCAAAGTGTGGTGAAAGAATTTAGTGAAGGAATGGAAGGCACCGATGTACGGGCCGGTCAGTTGAAATTCGGCACCGGTTATAACATGATTGATCCGTTGGAAGAAAAGACCTTACGGGCCGTGGCCCGGGCTCATCGCATCACCGGCGCGCCCGTCCATTCTCACACTGAGGCAGGAACCATGGCATTGGAACAAATTGAACTCTTAAAACAGGAAGGGATTGATATGACTCATGTATCCATCGGTCATATGGATCGGAATCCCGACACCTGGTATCACTTAAAAATTGCCGAAAGTGGGGCATTTCTATCTTTTGATGGTATCGGCAAGATCAAGTATTATCCGGAATGTGTAAGAATTCAGTGTATATTGGAGTTGGTGAAACGCGGCTATCAAAAGCAAATATTAATCGGAGGAGATACCGCCCGCAAGTCTTATTACCAATCCTATTCACATGGGCTTGGCCTTGGCTATATTTTGGATAAATGGGTTCCCCGCTTTATTGAGGAAGCTGAAGCAGCCGGATTGAACGGTCAAGCATTAGTGGATGACTTTTTCCGGAATAATCCCCGTCGGTATCTTACCATTGAAGCCTAGGAGGGATTTCTATGGATTATCAGACTTTAAAGGGTGATGAAGTGAAAAGTTTCTTAAATCAAGAAACGATCATTTTATTACCTGTGGGAGCCGTTGAGTTTCATGCCAGCCATTTACCATTAGGAACCGATAATTATTTGGCTGAAGGAGTTGCTCAAAAAGTAGCTGCTAATCTGGAACAGACATTGGTTTTACCTACTTTATCCTATGGACAGGTATGGTCGCTCCGGGATTTCCCCGGAAGTTTGACTCTTAGCAATGAGGTGTTATCCGGACTGATTATCGATATCGGTCGCAGCCTAAACCGGCATGGGATTAAGATTTTAGCCTTGATTAATTCCCATATGGGGAATTTGGATGCTATGAAAAGCGCGGCTCGGGTTTTGTTTGAAGAGGGAATGAAGGTTCTATATCTTACATATCCGGGAGTCGCTGAGGTCCAACAAAAAGTGTTAGAATCTCAAAGGGTTCATGGGACCTTCTTTCATGCTTGTGAAATCGAAACTTCCTATATGTTGTATTTGTCGGGACAACATGTGGATATGACCAAAGCCATTTATGATCATCCGAGTATCCCCGAAGATTTCAACTTAACGCCGACCCCATGGTATGAGATCACGAAAACTGCGGTTTTGGGGGATGCCACCTTGGCCACTTATGAAAAGGGTCAGGCCATTATCGATGAGGCGGTTAATAATATCGTCACCATTCTGCGGAAGACCCGGGCGGAAGTACTTGGAAAACCTTCAGGAAACTCCGAACCATAAACACTGAAGTAGAGGAGGCCGTTTGCGAATGTTTCATTCTTTATGGACTTACCCTTGGGATTTAGTTGATTTAGGACTTGATGAGGCTCTACGAGAGATTAAAGAGACCGGTTTGGATGGGATCAGTCTGGCTACTTGCTATCATGCAGGCCGTTTTTTACAGGCCCGCAGTACAAAGCGTAAAGTGTATTTTCCAGAGGATGGAACCCTTTATTTTCATCCGGACTTTCAAAAGTATAAACATTTATTGATTCAACCTGAGGAAGCCCCCTTTGTTCAGGAAAATCCCGGTTATTTGGACCAGCTTTTTGAAAAAGCAAATCAATATGGGCTGAAAATCTCCGCCTGGACCGTGGCGCTCCATAATACCCGGATTGGTAAAAAATATCCCCAAGTCACAGTGCGTAATGCCTATGGCGATGCCTATTATTATAACTTATGTCCAAGCAATGACGAAGCCCGTAACTATGTAAAAACTGTCATTACCGATATGACCGCTCAATACCCATATTATGCCCTGGAACTTGAATCCCTTAATTATATGGGCTTTTTTCATGAGTTTCACCATGAAAAAGATGGTGTTGGATTAACCGCAAAGGATGATTTTTTAATGTCCCTTTGTTTTTGTGATGCTTGTAAAAAAAGGGCACGCGGGGCTGGTATTGATATTTCGAAAGCTCAGAATTTCGTCAAAAAATGGCTGGATGAACTTTGTAACCGGGAATTACCGCAAAACGACGATAATCGGTTCTGGGCGGATGGACTTGAATATTTCCGGGATACCCCGGCGGTCTATGAATATTTAAAGTGGCGTTCAACAGTAGTGACCTCACTGGCAGAGGAACTTCAGACCTTAATGCCGGAGCGAACCCGCTTATACTTCTTAAGTTTACTTACTCCCGATAAATCATGGCTTTTTGGAGTTGATTTTAAAGAAATTGGTCGTGTCAATGATGGGATAGCGGTTTGCTGCTATGATACCGATTCGAAACAGGTTGGTTTGAATATGGAAAAATCTTTGCAGGAAGTAACGCCTCAAACAACCATGCTTACCGGGTTAAGGATTTTTTACCCAGAAGTTCACAATAAAGAAGAACTTTTGGCTAAGGTTAAAGGAGCAGCAGATGCCGGGACGCAAGGTTTTATTTTCTATAATTATGGTCTTATCCCTAAACCTCGTATGAATTGGATTAAGGAAGCAATTAGCATGGTAAAATCATAAAGATAGCATGAATGTAAGTTATCAAAAACCGAATGGAGCGATATACAATGATGTCTCAAAAAGAGCAGATTATCTCCAGGATCAGGGAGTCTGGGCTGGTTGCTACTGTAAGGGCAAATTCTGCCGAGGAAGCCATTAAAATTACCGAAGCTTGTATTAGCGGTGGAGTGGCAGCTATTGAAATAACTTTCACAGTACCGGGGGCTGATGATGTAATCAAAACCTTGGTGGCCAAATATCATTCGGGAGAAATCATCATTGGTGCTGGGACCGTAATGGATGCAACCACTGCACGGCTGGCGATTTTGGCAGGCGCTCAATATATTGTTAGTCCTTATTTAAATGATGATGTGGTGAAAACTTGTAACCGTTATCAGATTGCTTGTATGCCGGGGGCAATGACCGTAAAAGAAGTGGTTGAATGTATGGAAGCCGGTGCGGATATTGTTAAGGTCTTCCCGGGAGAAGTTTTAGGCCCGGCTTTCATCAAGGCGGTTCGCGGACCGATTCCTCAGGCATTGTTGATGCCCAGCGGCGGGGTGAGTTTGGACAACGTCGGAGAATGGATCAAAGCGGGTGCCGTGGCCGTGGGAGTAGGCGGTAATCTTACGGCCGGAGCTAAAAAGGGTGACTATGACTCGATTACTGCGATTGCTAAGGATTTTATCTCCAAGATAAAGGAAGGCCGAAAATAAGGCTTGGATTATCAATAAATAACGTAGATGTTGACGATTCTAGACAATTTTTTTTATTTTGAAAGATATACACGGACGGCAGACTTTATCGAATGTCGTACCATTGTATATCTTTTTATTTTATCAAAGAAATGATTTTTGAAATGTAATAAATTCGCTTTTTATTTTTTGAATTTAAGCCGAATATAAAGAGATAGTTGATCAGGATTTTCCTTAGCAGTTATGCCATGGAACCGTTTGTTCAAGAGGAACGCAGCCGCAAAATATTTCGATAATCGATTCATCAAGGAGAGTATCATGGAACCTAAAAAATTTATGATTCAGAAAAAAGTTTACTTAGCCGATACCGACGTCACTGGAATTGCCTATTATGCAAAACATCTGGAATGGCTGGAAATGGCACGGGTTGAATGGATCAGTGCGATTTATAAGCCGTTAACCCGGATGATTGCTGAAGACGGTGTTAGTTTCATGCCGATCAATGTGAATATAAACTACAAAGCACCGGCTCTTTTTGAGGATTTATTAACAGTCAAAGTATGGATCAAGAAAATTGATAAGATTCGGCTGATCCTGGGTTATGAGGTAACGAAAATAGAGGCGGCAAAAGAAGTTTTAGTGGCCGAGGCTGATATAACCATGCTTTGTGTGAGTACAGCAAAGGGAAATAAGCCGGCCAAAATACCCCAGTTTTTGATTGAAGTTTTTGAGGGTTGGGAAAAAATAAAGGAATAATCATCCACAGATACAAAACCCTCAATAATTTCTGCGAAAATCAATACCCTTCAGTGGATTGATATTTTGTTTTTAACTTGCCACAATGGGTGGGATTTCGGCTTTAGCTTCTGGATATTAAAATGACTCCCAAAGTAATCACGAGCACTCCCACCCAACGTATTGGGGAGACCGCTTCATGTTTAAAAAGCCAGGCAAAAAGGACCACTAGAATATAGCTGCTAGCGATCATGGGGTAAACAAGGGAAATTTCTTTTTCTTTCAAAGCTAAAATATAGAATACGGTTGATAATCCATAGCAAAACAATCCCCAAAAAATCGAGGGATTGGTAAGCATCCGCCAAATCAATATAAATGGTCCTGATAAACCGGAGATGGAGACATTTAAGCTTTCGGTTCCTCCCTTAAATAAAAATTGCCCGGCAACACCGAGTATTAGAGCAATGATAATTTGGATAATCCATTTGGGCATGGGAAATGCTCCTTTATAATCTATAGGCCACTTTGGCGGTCCCGTTTTGAAAGGTTTTTGCCAAAAAGGGTCTTTTTTTAAGTACGTATTCCATAAATTTCGGCTCCTTCCTCTCGAAATATTTTTTTACTGGTTTTTTTCGACCGGCTGGTTAGCGATTAAATATCCCGATCCGAAATGGGAGAATGGGCAGTACTGTAAATGATGTTGTTTTAGATATTGAAGAGATTTTATCTTTACAAATGCAAATACCCGCGCTCGTGCGCGCATTTTGGGTTGAAAATAAAGACTCAACCTGGAATCATCGTTCGTAAAAATAATTCGATGGCGGGTGTAAAAGGGAGTCGAAAAGCTTGTGTTGATAGCATCGACTACCTGATCTTGTTTGGTAAGATAAGGCTTAAGCTCAGCGGCCAGATATTTGACAGGTTTACCGTTTTCAGCAATTGGAACGAGCAGGAGAATGAACAAAGCCCATAAAAGATAGTAGGCAAAAAATGCTACACTAAAAAACGGTTCATAACCTTTATTTTGTTTTCTCCAGGACCAAATCAAGAAAACGCCGATGATTAAACTCAACGGAAGCAGGAATAGTACCCAGATGGCGTTTTGATAACCTTGGGGTAAGGCACTGCGATGGAAGGCTATGAGGGTAACGACACCCAAAACGATGAGCAGTTCAATTATAAAGCCCCACCAAGGATTTGGTTGAAGCTTTGAATCCGATAAAAGCTGTTCCCACCAGTGAGCCATCAATAGGGCTATCGGCGGGAATAAAGGTAGTGTATATCCAGGCAGTTTTGTTTGGGCAAAGGTAAAGAAGGCGAATGTTATCACAGCCCAGGTTAAGGTGAAAAAGATTTGAGACTGAGACCAGCGTTTCAGTGCCAGTTTAAGAGAACCGGGGATATAGGCGCTCCAAGGCATAAAACCGATAAATAATAACACAACATAATAAAAGTTATAGTACCATCCACCCCCATGGTGTTCAATCGGCTGGGTGAACCGTTTGATCATATGATAGCCGAAATGGCT
>JAEZKW010000211.1 GCA_023415375.1 Bacillota bacterium | reverse complement strand
CCATAAAGACTTCCCTGGGTTCGATATAGAGTTTATCAAGGGAGCCGGTGCCGATGAGGCGGGATTTCCAATCCCGATGGATGCCGATGATTTTGTTTCTGGAGTTCAATGAAATGATACCGAACTTCTCGACCGGTTCGGACTTGAGATCGAGGAGGTATTGGAGGATTTTGCAGCGTTATTGTGATATTATCAAGATAATTTACGACCGGTCCCATACAAAGTCCGTAATCTCGGAAACCCAGGTAACTCTTGGCACCAAAACTGCCATCTACTGAATGTTGTAACTGATCATTGATGTAGATTTCAACCGTCTTCGCAGTAAGCACCGGCTTAAAATGATTCCACTGCTCCTGGAGGATCAGCCCCACATAGTGCCAAGTGTGCACATAACACTCAAATACTACTCAAATAATTTTTTTCACATGCTTTAGTTCATCACGAATGGCGATGCAAAGCATCCTGATAAGAAAAATCCCTCAATAATAAGTTCTGCAATATTTATGTCGTATTAATCAAATCATCAGTAAAGTTTGGTATTAGTTTGGCAGGTTCCAAATTTCAGCTAAATAAAAGGCCGGCTCTTGGAGAGAGACGGCTAGTCCTAAAGGTTTCCACGCTATAAATGGGTTAACTGAAACTTAAAGGGGAGGAGATAGTCACATCAATCGCTCCACTTCCGCAATGTTTTTAATCGCCGCTTAAGGCAGTAGAATACATTCATTAAAACTGACCGAAACATTCTGGTCAATCGCAATTTTAGCGGCTTCATTCTGGTCCACTTGAAACTTTAACACTGTCCCGTCGACATAAAGATAGATCAGGACAAAACCACCCATAAACATTTTCTCTAAAACTTTCCCTTCAAAAGCCACCAGCGACGAAACTGGGCTGGAACTGTTCCATTTCAAATTTTCGGGCCGCACGCACAAACGGGCCTTTGAACCAACTTGGTCAACTCCCACTAATCCCAGCAGCTCTTTGGGCAACCGGAGCGTCTTGTTGGCAAACTCGATCACCAGCTCCTTCTCGGTATTCGCTTTAATGACCACATCGATGAAATTGTTGGAACCGATAAAATCAGCAGAAAAAGTTGATTTCGGCCGGTTATAGATTTCGAAAGGGGTACCCGCTTGTTCGATTACTCCGGAATTCATTAAGAAGATTTGATCCGACATGGTTAGAGCTTCGATTTGATCATGAGTAACGAAAATAGTAGTTTTTCCGGTTTTTTTCTGAATGCCGCGCAACTCCAGGCGGACGCTCTCCCGCAGTTTGGCGTCAAGGTTGGATAAGGGTTCATCCAATAATAGGACATCCGGATCAAAAGCCAGGGCTCGGGCAATGGCTACGCGCTGTTGCTGCCCACCGCTTAACTCAGCCGGCTTTCTTTTTTGATACTCTTCCATATGAACCAAACTTAAAACTTCTTCAACCCTTTTCTCAATCTCTGCAGTTTTTTTCTTTTTCATCTGCAGACCAAAAGCCACATTTTGAAAAACTGTCATATGCGGAAATAATGCATAATTCTGAAAAACCATTCCGATATTCCGCTGATTACTCGGTGCTGTATCAATTCTTCGTCTATCAAAATATATCTCCCCACGGGTTGGATTTAATAATCCGGCAATCATTTTTAAAGTAGTACTTTTGCCACAACCGCTCGGTCCTAAAAGGGTGACCAGTTCCCCATCTTTGATCTCAAACGAAAGATCGTTGATAACACTGGTCTCCCCAAAACTCTTTGAAACATGTTCAAAACGGACAGTCGCCATTATTAACCCTCCTTAAAACAAATCAGATCAAGCATCCTTCTTGGCAAAGACTACGCCGCCGAAATAAGCCGGACCTAAAACAACACTGATTAAAATATAAAACAATATCGCCACAAAAATTAGGATTGCCGACATCGCAATTGAATGCGGCAAAGCCCCTCTTTCCACGATATCACTGAATAAACGGATCGAGATCGGGCTGGATAACGGCCCGGCAATAAAGAAAATAATCAAAAAACTCATTAAGTTGGACATAAAAACAAATAAAGTGCTGACAATAATTCCCGGTCCCATCAATGGTAAGACGATTCGGCCAAAGACCGTCATTCTGCTTGCTCCTAGAGTCTGGGCAGCTTCTTCATAGGAACTGTTGATCCCTTCCGCAACCGCCAGGGTATAACGAAAAGCCAGCGGCAGACCATTGGCGCCGACCAAGGCAAGCAGTAAACCAAAGAAATTATTGTTTAAATGCAACGGTAAAAAGAACCGTAATAAGGCAATCGCAATCACAATTTTCGGAATCAAAATCGGCAACAGGACAACATTGGATAACAAACCTTTGCCCGGCAATTTGCCCCGAACCATCGCCCAGGAGGCCGGAGCGGCCACCATTACCGAAACGACCGCCGCAATAACGGACAGCCATAGACTAAAGACAAATGAATCCCAATACACCGGAGGGATTAAACGATACGCATTCAAGGAAAAAGTTTTAGGGATCAAGCTGATTTCCAGCGTTCCTTGAAATGAAGCATAGACAATCAAAAAGATTGGGAAAACAAACCAGACCACCATCATCCCGAGGTAAGAATAGAACCCGGTTTTTGATAACGCTTTTCTGAAATTACCCCTGCTCTTTTCCATCGTTTATTTCCCCCTTTCCAACGCCCACTTGGTAATGACAGTGCAAGCCACCGCAAAAATGGCCACAACAATAGCTTGAGCAAAGGCGTAATTCCAATCTTCCATAAAAAGCAGTTGATTACGGATTAATAACGAAACCATCGGCAACCCTTTACCACTGAGCATTAACGGGACGGAAAATGAAGCCACCGCCTCCGAAAAAACCAAGGCAGAAACAGCGATCGTCCCTGAAGTCGATAACGGGAGAATCACACGGATAAAAGTAGTCAGCCGGCTGGCCCCCATACTCTCGGCCGCCGCTTCCAAATTTGGGTCGATGGCTTGAATAATTCCGGTCAACATTGCCACCGCCATCACGGAAGTAATATAGGTCAAAGCAATTACCAGGTCAGGTCCGTTGAAAAGCAAAAACAGCGGTTGTTTTAAAAGATGAAGCTGCTTGACCAGTAAGACATTAACAAGTCCGGTATATGGGGCCAACAACAAGATTAAGGAATAGCCAATCACAAAAAACGGTAGCATTTTCGGGACACTAATAATCCCTAATAAGACATTACGGATTTTCTCATTCCTGGCCAAAATGTACGAGAGCGGAAAACTGATTACAATACAGATAACCGTCACTACAAAAGCGAGCATCAGCGTATAGCCCAAACTAGCCAGGAAATAGGCATCGCCAAAAATCTTCAAATACTGGGTTAAAGTAAATAACCCTTCTTTCGTTTTAAAACTATCGTAGACAATCAGGCACAAAGGAACAACGGCCGTAAAGAAAGCAATCAAAATCGTCGGGGCAACCATTATTAGAAAAAAACGCTGTTCCTTGGAGTTATCCTTGGAAACCGATTTTTGATAAGTTCCAGCCATGATTTTACCAACTTCCTATTTTCTTTATCAGAGTGCGGCTTTCCGCAGTTGAAAAATGGAGATATACAATACACTGGAATTATGATATTGCATATCTCCTCATTTTCATCGCCCTTCGCGGACAGCGACATGCAAACGAAGATCTTACTTCACCAGCAACCTATTTTACATTCCTTGGATCACGATCTGGGTGTAAAGATTAAGGAAATCGGCCCTTACTGCGTCACCTGATGCCCAGGTCCGGAAGTCGGTGCTTTCGTATACTTTTAAATTTTTGGGTGGCTGTAAAGTTTTTTCAATCTCCGGCAACTCCATATCGGTCCTGGGGGCCAGATTTCCGTATATCTTGGCATTATAAGCGGCTTGATAACCTTCTTTGGAGTACAGATATTTAATCCATTCGATGGCTAAATTTTTATGCGAAGCTTTGGTCGGCACCATGATGCATGCGGTACCGTTGGCAGCAAGCGCACCCTCTTTGAGAAAAACAAATTCGACATTTTGGCCGCTGGCTTTTTCCGCCAGTGTTTGATAAGACCACCAGCATGAAGCGACCGACTCGCCCCTTTGCAACAACGGACGGATGGTTCCAGAACCCTCTGTCAAAGTTAATGCATTTTGGTACCATTTTCTGACTAAACGCAGTGCGGGGGTGATTGCTTGTTTATTTAACGTGCCGTCAGCTTTGCGCCATTTGGTCCAGTCTTGTTTGAGAACCAATCCGGCGGCTTGAACAGCAATATACCCGCTGCCCACTTTAACGGCAGAATCAAAAGTCATCCGGTTTTTCAAGCGTGGATCTCCCAAATCGTTCCAGCTGGTAAGCTTAAACGGCGCCAAGTCTTTACGGACAACCGGCCCCCAATACATGCTGTCATAGGGAATTCCATAGCCCTGATACTTCATGACCCGATCTTTACCCAGCCCTTTAATATCCTTACTGGAAAAGTAGGGGGAAAGTTTTTCCCAGTAGCCTTTGTCGATACCTTCAACGACCATATCGGTGTAAAATGTATAAACATCACTGGAAGGATTCGGCCACTCGGTTTTGAATTTGGCCCATAACGCCGGGATTTGAGTCCCGTTTGCGACCACTTTTACTTGTTTGCCATACTTCTCTTTAATGAATTTTTCAAAATTGGGGGCAACAGCTTCAGCCCAACTGAGATCGGAACCGGTAGTCGCCGTCACCACCACTGTATCTTCTAAAGCTCCGGTCTTACCGGCTGCAAACGCTCCGAAGCACAGACTAAACGCCACGACCAACAATAAACAAATCCGTAACAATGTCGTTTTTTTCATGCCAAGCACTCCCTTTGTTTTCATTGTTGTCTTGCAATGTTGTTACATACCGTTTTGAGCTTATCACCTCCCTGCCTTTCGTCTTTAACCGTAAGAACAACCCTTCTTTCACAAATCATCAACCGATTCGGTAGGGTTCGATCGCCTCAAAATTGATCGTTACCCCCAAACCAGGCCCTTTAAACGGAGAGACTGTCCCATTGGGATTTAAGGATAATTTCTGTTCAAACATTAAGTCACTTAATGAAGCTAGATTTGAATCGTAATACTCCACTATCAATCCGTTCGGTACAGCCGAAACCAAATGAACGTGAATTTCCTGACTTCCGTGCGGGGCAATGGGAATATGGTGCGCCATGGCAAAGCTGGCCACTTTGCGCCACTCGGTAATCCCCCCCAAGACTTGGGCATCGGCATTGATGATATCCACCGAGCCACTCGTGATAATATCCCGGAAACCCCAGAGAGTATATTCGTTTTCACCGGAAGCGATGGGCGTGTCCAAAGCTTTGGCAAGTTCGGCCGCACCCTCCAAATCATCCGGCGCCAGCGGCTCTTCAAACCAATAAACATTCAAATCTTCCATCATCCGGCCCATCCGCAAAGCATCCAGCCGGTTATAGGCATTATTGGCATCCACTAAAATTTCAACCGCATCGCCCACTTGTTCCCGGATGACTTCAATCCGTTTCAAATCCTCTTTCAGGGATAATTTTCCTATTTTCATTTTGATGGCCTTGATTCCCTTGGCGATATTTTGTTCCATCTCTTCACGGAGCTCGGAATGGGATTTATCGGTTTCATAATAACCTCCGGCGATATAGACCGGCACCTCATCACGGAATCCACCGAGCAGTTGATAGAGGGGTCTGCCGCTCGCTTTCCCGATGATATCCCAAAGCGCAATATCCACCGCACTCATTGCCCGGGTGGTCAATCCTTTGCGCCCAAATATTTTCGGAAGATACATTTTGGACCAGATTCGTTCAACATTGAACGGATCTTCGCCCACCACGAAAGCTTCCAATTGTTTGAGAGCATCGAAGACGATGTCCGTACCGTCTACCCAGCCGACTCCGGTAAGACCTTCATCGGTATGTACCTGACAAATGACGGTATTTGTTGCATAGTAAGTATATTTGCCGTTACTGATAGGTTTTTCAAAAGGTTTTGAGTACCTTCTAACATCAAATCTGGTGATCTTCATGGACATGGCCTCCAGTATATAGTTGTTTCCGATAGCAAGGTAACCGGGGACGATTACCCTTACGTCTATAAGATTTGATCAAGGGTCGATTTCGCAGTACGCTCCGAATAATATTTTCCCTTTTCACCAAGCCTTGAGTAAACTCCGGTGAAAAGAAAATCAATCATGTGAAGCTGTGCAATTTTTCCTTTCAATGATGAGCTGACTCCGCGCTCACTTCCGCCATTGATGAGAATGATATCCGATACTTCCGTAATGGGAGACCCGGGGACCGATGTGATGCTAATGACAGTAGCCTTAGAATCACGGGCTAGCTCAATTGAATGAACGATATCCCGCAGTGCGCCCGTCAATGATATTCCAACAACAACATCTTCAGGCCCCAGGGTTGTCGCGGACATTGCTTGCAGATGAGCGTCCGTATAAGCGATGGCTGTGATTCCGATTCTCATAAATTTCAACTGCGCCTCGAGAGCGGTAATCCCGCTTCCTCCTACCCCATAAAATTCGACCCGACGCGCTTTCAAAATGGCTTCAATCGCCCGATTTAGTTCATTTAAATCTAAAAGTTGTAAAGTATCCTTGATTCCAATAATTGTTTTTTCAGAAAGCTGGCGTACCAGAGATGATAAATCTTGGTGGTTCGGATCTTCACTTTCCGGATACTCCTCTGCTGGCGTCGTATCCCGCGCCAAAATATACTTCATTTCCTGAAAGCCGGAAAATCCCACACTCCTGCAAAACCGAATCACGGTTGACTCTCCAACATGACACTGGTGTGCGACGTAATTGACAGACTGATATAGAAATCCGGAGGTATTGGCTAGAATATAGTCTGCAACTTTACGTTCCGACTGCGACAAGGATGTATA
>JAEZKW010000195.1 GCA_023415375.1 Bacillota bacterium | reverse complement strand
GTTGGGATTTATTTTATTATATTTCCGTTCATCACAAATATTGACAAGATTATAGTATAATGTGCGAAATTTATCGGTTTATCTTCATTGACATGTCTTTAGCCATGGAATTTTCCCCCTTTTTTCGCATAAAATGAACAATATAACACAAAGGCTCAAGGTAACTTTTGGCTATAAATGACACTAAGGAAAAAATCATTAAACTGCAGAAGTTCTATGCAAATTTTATATTTTAAGCAGGAAGTGGGAAAATGATTGTTTCGCAGATTACAAGCGGGCTTGGAAATCAATTATTTCAGTATGCTGCTGCCCGAAGATTGGCTGAATATCACCATACGCCTTTCAAACTTGATCTTTCGTGGTTTAATATGCAAAATTTCAGGGAGTATGGCTTAAACCATTTTCAAATCATTGAAAATATAGCTTCAAATGAAGAAATTGAATATGCAAAACAGCAAAATCTTATCAAAGAAAAGCATTTTCATTTTAACCCTGAAATACTTCAAGCTAATCCACCGCTATATTTATCCGGATATTGGCAGAGTGAAAGATACTTTAAGGATATTGAAGCAATTATTCACCAAGAATTTACCATCAAATATCCGTTAAATGAGGCTAATCAACAAATAGCCGAAAAGATTCAAAACTGTGAAGCGGTTTCGATCCATATTCGCCGGAGCGATTATTTAGTAAATTTAAATCACGGGGTTTGTTGGCTTGATTACTATGATAGAGCAGTAGATTTTATTTCGAGTATGGTTACAAATGCCTTTTTTGTTGTTTTTTCCGATGATTCCCAATGGGTCACAAATAATTTAAATCTAAAGTATCCCAATCTCCTCGTTTCAATTAACAATGCGTCAACTGCTTATTTTGATTTATATTTGATGAGTCTATGCAAGTATCACATTATTGCCAATAGTACTTTTAGTTGGTGGGGAGCCTGGCTATCACAAAAGCCGGGTAAAATCGTAATCGCGCCTAGAAGATGGTTTTACGCCCTTTCCCACAATACCTGTGATTTAATTCCGGAATCATGGACAATTATGTAAATTTAATAAGAATCCATTAAAAGACAGACAAATTATTTAATTTAAAAGGGTGTGATTTATAACACATGTACCGATTTTCAATTATCCTTCCCTTTAAATCCGATCATGGACACCGCCAGGAAAATTTTGAATATGTATGTAACCGATATCAAAAATTAATGCCGGAAATAGAATTATGCATTGGTTATACTGACAGCGAACCATTCTGTAAGGCTCAAGCAATTAATGAAGCAGCCAGAAAGGCGACTGGCGATATTTTTATTATTGTTGATGTAGATGTAGTCTTCGAACCGGAACTGTTACAACAAATTAACCTGCATCTGCATGTCCATCCATGGATACAGCCTTTTGGTTTCTGCTATCTTCTTTCGAAATCAGCTACTAATAACCTTTTGATACAAGATTTATATGCTAAACTCAGTATACAACCTCAAGAGGGGCAGATGGTGGAAATCAAAGAAGCTGGGCCCTTGATGAATGTAATGACCAGAGAATGTTTTGAAGCCGTAAACGGTTTTGATGAACGGTTTAAAGGCTGGGGGTGGGAGGATGTGGCCTTTGCATATTCATTAGATGCCATTTGCGGCCGACATTATACAATCAGGGAAAAAATTTACCATTTATGGCATCCTTCGAGCGCCAATCCGGAGTCTGAGGAATATAACCGTAATGCAAAATTATTTTACCGTTATTGTAAAGCTGCCCAGGGTGGAGCGGCAGAAGTCAAAAAAATCATTCAAGAAAGGTACCAATAATAAAAATGGAAGTATCGGCCTTAATACCCTATAAAGCGGATCATGGGAGGCGGGATTTTCTGTGGTCAGTCGTAAAACAACGTTATGAACATCTCTTTCCTCAGATTGAATTATGTATTGGGCACGATGAGACAGAACCGTTTTGCCGTGCACGGGCTATTAATTTAGCGGCAAAGATAGCCACCGGACAGATTTATATGTTGGTGGATTCGGATGTACTTTTTGATGTTGATCTGATCAATAAAATAATGCTATATATTCATGTCCATCCATGGATTGTTCCTTTTGATCGTGGTATCAGATTAACTCAAACAGCAACCGATCATCTAATAGGGCAAGAGATACCTACAAATATCAACATAAAGCAAGGAGATATTCAGGAGATAATAACGTACCCGGGCCCTTTCATGAATATAATGACCAAGGCTTGTTTTGAGGCTATTAGAGGTTTGGATGAACGTTTCCAAGGGTGGGGACGTGAAGATGATGCTATGGTCATGTCCTTAGATACAATCTGCGGTAAACATTTTCAGATAAAGGATACAGTTTACCATCTATGGCATCAACCCGCAGAAATTATCCCGGAATTATTACATAAAAGTGATTTGTTACTCAATCGTTATATTGATGCCCAAAAATGTGTTACAGATATGAAAAGACTTATTGATGAACGGTTTTAATAATCACATTACTTTTTAACATAATAAATCGCCGTTACCAAAAACGGCGATTGGAAATCTAGATGGGTTAGGAATCTACCATGGCAAAACCTTCAAAATTTTCAGGGCCGGTTCTAATAATGGTTCCTCCGGCACTATTTTGGGCAAACAAGGAGTAACTAATTTGTCTAGGCGTAAAAATACCTGGTAACGGATTAAAATCTGCAGAATTAATTGTAATATTTTTAACAGTGGGGGAATCAAATGTATAATTTGCAGTAAAAATGGTTGTGCCGCCATTTGGTACGGTAGGATCGGGTGAAGCATTACGGACAATCGTAACTGTTACGGTCGCCGGGTCTAAAACAGCGGTGACTCCGATCTGCCCTTGAAGATTAACCCTTATATTCGTTGCATCACCAACAATCAAGCCGATGCTTCCGATATAACTGGGGGTAACAGCAGAAGTCGACATTGCAGATCCGGGTGTTCCAAAAGCCATTGAACCTATACTGGTTCTATAATCTAATAAGGTTGCCAAAATTTACACCTCCAGTTTTATAATATGAAAACCCATGTTTTTTTGTCACTTTCCATTTTTATTCATTTTGATTGTTTTGCGAAAATTAGAAATACAATAATCTGATAAAAGCGAGATCAACAGTAAAATCGCCGCTCATAAAGAACGGCGATTTTACTGTGTAAGAGTGTAATTGTTTTTTATATTTTAGCTTGCCGCTATACCATAAAGAGTTTGAGGGCCTGTTAGTACGGTATTCGTTGTTGTTGAACTTACCCAAAGTGAGTAGTTTATTTGTCCGGGTTCGGTAGAACTGCTTGAAGGTCCAAAATCGGCTGCATTAACTGTAAGGACTTTATTTTCCCCAGCTTCCAGACTGGAAGTTTGAGCATAAATTACATTCGCTGCATTAAAGGTAGTACTAATTGAGGATGCGGGAATATTTCGTAAAATTCTAATTGTTACGAATGCGGCAGAACCAGCAGTAACCCCAACTGAAGCTCCCAGGGCAACTCGGATTCCGGTTGCGGCATCAACTTGTAAGCCAATAGCACCTAAAAAAGTACCATTTCCGGTCGCTAAGTTACCAGTTGCTATTCCTTGACTGGTTCGAAGATCTAAAAAAGTAGGCATGATTTTCACCTCCTACGATAATATATTTTAAATTTGGTGATTAGTTGATGTTTTTTAAGCATTTTTATTAATAGCAAGTTTTTTGCATGCATGCAGAAATGCTGCAAATAACAAGTGAAGATTATAAAAAATCAGTATTTTAAAATTGAAGCACTATTTAAATAGATAACCAAATAATTTAAAAGTTTTATTGCCGTTTACCTATTTTTATATATAAGTCAAATTAACCGATACCTGGATTAATGCGATTCATAGCAATAGAAAAGATCAGCAAAAAGCATGATTCAATCTAATAAAGTTACCTCATAACCTAATTTATCATAAAATATTAGGTACGACCCACTCTGACTAAATCGAATAGGAGTATTTTTTATTATGAAAGGGATAATTCTTTGCGGTGGATTAGGAACAAGGCTTTATCCTTTAACAAAAGTATTCAATAAACATCTGCTACCAATCGGAAAGTTTCCGATGATTTATTATCCGATTATGAAACTTAAAGAATGCGGAATTCAGGATATTTTGATTGTGACAGGCAGAGAACACCTCGGAAATCTGGCAGGATTTTTGGGTGGAGGAATGGATTTTGGTGTTACATTTACTTATATGATTCAAGACAGGCCTGCCGGGATTGCTGATGCTTTAAGGTTAGGAAGAAATTTTGTAGGGGATGACCGGTGTTTAGTGATATTGGGCGATAATATTTTCGAGGCAAAACTTACTGATCTTGTGGCTAAATATCAAACACAGAATAAAGGGGCTAAAGTCTTAATTAAAGAAGTAGCTGACCCCTGTCGCTATGGAATTGCTGAGTTGAAGGGAAGCCAAATCATCAATATTGAAGAGAAACCCCAAAACCCAAAAACTAATTTTTGTGTAACCGGCATTTATATGTATGATTCCATGGTATTTGAGGTTATTGATAGGCTTCAACCTTCTAAGCGAGGTGAACTTGAGATTACTGCAGTGAACAATGGATATATTCGAGAAGGAATTTTAACATACGATATTTTGGATGGATGGTGGATTGATACTGGAACTTTTGAATCAATTTATCAAGCCAATGAATATGTTCAAAAGTTTGGACCCGACGAACTAAAGATAATGGAAATCTAGGGAGCGAGTCGGCCAGTTTTCCATGTCTTTGACCTATCCGGGAGTCGCTAAAGACTTTCATAATCATCGGATCCAGGATGATTTATCACGATATACCTATTATTTATGAAGTCTTCACCCTTGCTTAAAAGGCCGTAGAATTTGTTACATATAAAGAATAAAAACAGCCTAGCGGGGTTATTTTATCAAGGATTTATGCAAAAATATTTTTGATTCGGATTTTCATTAATCTTCTGCGGAAGCTGGGTGCTCAAAATACTCATAACAATTGTATCGTGAAAACAGCCATTACGATACACATCTTCCCGGAAAATCCCTTCTTGTACTAAACCTGCTTTTTGATAACACTTTAATGCCGCCGAATTATTTCGATCTACTCTTAACCAGATACGGTGCAGGTTTAGTTCATTAAATCCAAAACGAATCAAAGATTTGGTGGCATCCGTTCCATATCCTTTGCCCCACTCATTTTTATCCCCGATAAATATTCCCAATTCAGCGCTGCGGTTTTTCCAGTCAATGGACTTTAATTGAGCACCGCCAATATGTTTGGGTTCTTTCGAAAAAATTGAAAAATGAATCTCTTGTGTTTTTTTTTGACTGACATTTTCATACCATTTTTCCAAATCTCTCTCAGAAAGAGGAATTGAACCTAAATTGGTAAAGTAATTGGTAATTTCAGGATTATTCAGCCATAAGTGACGATCCTTCATATCATCTCGTTCTAGTCCTTTCATGCTAATATTATCACCCTGAATCATCATTTTTTCCTCCTGCTTGAATAAATATTATCAATAGGTCATTTTAAAGATATTAGTGGACTTGTAAATTTAGACTTCAAGCTTTTGAAGAAAGGGTAGTAATGCGGATCGCAATTTTAGGGGCCGGGGGACACGGCAAAGTAGTATTTGATTTATTGAGAGCTACTGAAGGCTTTGAGATTGTCGGTATTTTTGATTGTAAATTTCTATCCGATCAGTGCTCAGAATTACCTATCATCGGTTCGGAAAATGATCTGATCAATTTTTGGCGGGATTTCCAGTTGGAACAAGCCGTGGTAGCAATTGGCAATAATCAAGTCCGGGAAGGTTTTTTTAAGCAATTGATCAAAACGGGCTTATCATTGCCCGTTTTGATTCATCCAAGCGCCACCATAAGTTCCAATTCGGTAATTGGTCCTGGAACTGTAATTTGTGGTCATGCTTTTATAGGATCCGGGGCAGTTATCGGAGCCAATTGCATCATTAATACGGGTGCCAATATTGATCACGATTGTCGACTTTCCGATCATGTCCATATTGGTCCGGGAGTGAATTTGGCCGGCGAAATAGAAATCGGTCATGGCACATTTATTGGAATCGGTGCCAATGTTATTCCCGGGATTTGTATTGGAAACCGGGTTACGATTGGAGCCGGTAGTACCGTAATATCGGATATACCCGATAACATCACTGCAGTCGGAGTGCCGGCCCGGGAAATTAACCGAACAAAGTAAATGAATAATACTTGGGCTAAAGTCGCGAAACGCGTGGGGCTTGAATCCCCTAGTTGAGACAATTAAAGGAGAAAAAGTGATTCGAAAAATAGCCGTTGTAAGCGGAACGAGGGCGGATTACGGAATCTATCGACCGGTTTTACAGGAGATTGATTCTCGTGAAAATCTATCCCTTCAATTAATTATCACTGGAATGCATTTGGCCGGGGAGTATGGGGAGACAATTTATGACATTGAGGATGATGGATTTCAGATAGGAGCCAAGGTTGACATGCTGCTTCGGAGCGATACCAAAGCAGCCATGGCCAAGTCTTTGGCGCTATGCTTACTTGGAATAACCCAGGCTTTGGAAAGAATTGTACCGGATTTTCTTTTGGTGTTAGGGGATCGAGGGGAGATGTTGGCCGGAGCGATTGCCTCGGCTCATATGCGAATCGCAACCGCTCATCTACATGGTGGTGAGTTATCAGGTTCTATTGATGGTTCATTGCGTCACGCCATCACCAAACTGGCTCACATCCATTTTCCAGTGACTGATGAGGCAGCCCGGTGTTTACTTGCCTCCGGGGAAGAGGAATACCGGATTATCCGGATTGGAGTCCCTGGTTTAGATGATGCAGAACAAGGACTCAAAGTAACCCGGACTGAAATCGAAAACTATCTTGGTATTTTATTAAGTGAAAAATTTGTGCTGGTTGTTTTCCATCCTGTTTTGGAAGATGGGGAGAAATCTCCTATCCAATTAGGTAATGTGATCAAAGTAGTTTTGGAATCAAAGTTACAATGTTTATTATTCTTGCCTAACGCCGATGCTGGCCATGATTCGATTCTGAGAGTGATTCACGAGTACCGAAATAATCCGGCCATCCATTGCATTTCACATGTCCCCCGCCGTTTGTATTTGGGACTGCTGGCTCATGCGGCTGTAATGATTGGTAATTCCAGCAGTGGAATTATTGAAGCTCCTTATTTTAAACTTCCTGTGATCAATATCGGTTGCCGCCAGCAAGGCAGACTGCGGGCCGGAAATGTAATTGATATTGAGGGTGAAGAATCGGATATACATCAAGCATTGGAAAACTGCCTCCAAAGAAAAATGGTTTCGAATTTTGATAACCCATACCACGGCGGAGCTGGCAAATTGGTAGCTGATACGCTTTCAAACATAACCATTGATGATAAATTATTAAATAAGTGTTTCACATTTAGGTAAGTAAGGATGCAAAAAATCATATTATTTCGATTTATCCTCTGTCTTTGCAAAATATATTCAAAAAGGTTAAAGTTTAAAATTTCTTACTGCATCAATAACTTTTCCTTGTTCTTCCGGGCTTAAATCCGGATAAATCGGAAGTGAAATAATACGTCGCCAGATTTCGGAAGCTACCGGACAGACGGATTTTAATTGCCGGTAATAAGGATGTAAATGAGCGGGGAAATAATGAACACCAGGGGTAATCCCCCGTTCCAACAAGTGGTTTATCATCCGATCTCGTGAGGTTTCGTCAGGTAGCTTGATTTGATAAAGATGCCAGGACGACTTCACATAGGAACGTTCTTTAGGCAAAGTTAGCCAGTCGATGTTAGCGAATGCCTGAGTATATTCAGTAGCGATATTTTTTCGAATTTGATTTAAGTGACCAAGCCGTTTCAATTGAACCAGACCAATGGCAGCCGCGATATCACTCATATGATACTTGAAACCCATATTTTCAACCCAATATTTCCATTGATAACCCTGGACATCTTCGGAACGTTTCCAGGTATCCTTGGAGATTCCCAGCCAGCGCATTTCGTTGAACCATTTTTGATACCATTCATCTTGACTGGTAATTGCTCCGCCTTCTCCGCAGGTAAGATTCTTTACGGCATGAAAACTGAAACAGGTAAATGGGGCGATACTGCCTACCGGTTTATCCTTATAAAATCCTCCGCAAGAGTGGGCTGCATCTTCAACAAATGTTAATCCATGGTCTGCTGCAAGGGACATCAACTCATCCAGATCGCAAGGATGGCCGGCCATATCCACAGCAATAATCGCCCGGGTTTTGGGGGTTATCTTTTTGGCTACATCATTTGGGTTAATATTCAGAGTATCAGGCAGGATATCGGCAAATACAGGTGTTGCCTCACAATATGATATGGAGTGAACCGTTGAAATAAAGGTCATGGGGGTGACAATGACTTCATCACCCGGCTGCAGATTTAGAGCGGCCATAACCAAATGCAAAGCAGCAGTACATGAATTGAGGGCAACACAAAATTCAGATTTTACAAATTTGGCAAATTGCTTTTCAAATTCGGCCGTTTTGGGGCCAAGACCAAGCCAGCCTGAACGCATTACTTCTATAACTGCCTCAATTTCTTCATTAGTAATGGAAGGTTTAAGAACCGGGATTGTCATCAGGGTGAACTCCTTTCATTCTCAGTGGTTAACGATCTCCTATTGATTAAAAATCCTACATGTAATTTCAGGTAACCGTAAGATTCCTTTAAGATGATTACAGACCTCAAGTACCTGATCCGCAGTAATTTTAGTATAAAAAGGCAACGCTAAAGTAGTTGAAGCTACAGATTCTGTGACCGGAAAAGAACCTGAGGTATAACCCAATTTTTCTCGATATAACGGCTGTAAATGGATAGCCGGAAAGTACGGCCTGGTTTCAATGCCCACTTCTTCTAAATACCGCGTGACAATCTCACGTATATTGGGATCACAAAATCTCACCACGTAAACAAACCAACTCACAACACTGTTTTTGTTAATTCTGGAGCCCGGTGTCGTGAGGAGTAATTCTTTTTTTAATTCATTTTCATACCACTGGGCTGCTTTGGCCCTGGAAGTAAGAATCTCCTGTAAACGTTTCAATTGGGCAACCCCTAGTGCGGCTGAAAGTTCGTTTAACCGGTAATTATAGCCGAGATGTTTGTGGCATAACCAGTGATCACCGGTTTCTCGGCCCTGATTGGCTAGGCAACGGACCATCTCCGCGATAGCGCCATCGTTTGTGACAACAGCTCCGCCTTCGCCCGTGGTGATTTGTTTATTCGGATAAAATGCAAATGCCCCGGCAATTCCGATCCCGCCTGTCGGCCTCCCGCTAATTTGCGCGCCAATCGCTTCACAGGAGTCTTCGATAATTGGAAGATGATGCTTTTCGGCGATGGCACAGATCTGATCCATTCTTGCCGGAAACCCAAAGACATGAACGACCAAAATCGCCCTGGTACGGGAAGTTATTTTACTTTCAATCAAATCCGGATTGATATTAAAGTCGTCCGGCGAGATATCACAAAAAACCGGAATACCCCCCATATAAAGAATGCAATTTGTGGAAGCAATAAAACTGTAGGGGGTTGTGATTACTTCATCTCCGGGTTTAATGCCAAGCGCCAACAAAATAAGATGGAGAGCAGCCGTACCGGAACTGACTCCTACCGCATACTTGGTTCCGGCTACAAATGCTAATTCGGTTTCGAATTCTTTGATCATAGGTCCGCCGCTTAAATAGTTGGAACCAAGAGCTTTATGTACATATTCTATTTCTAGTTCCGTGATATTGGGTCTGGATAAAGGGATCACCGCTGATGGGTTCAAAATGATGCCTCCCATTGTAAGATATTCATATGATCAACTGTTCGGACAAGTTTTAATATTTCTTCCGCAGCTAAAGGTGATTGATCTTTGGAAGATAATATCGGCGGATTTGATAAATCCACTGGTGTTCCTGGCGGAAGATGCCCGGCTACGTTGGCTAAAATCAACAAATCTTCAAAGCGGTATACATTACCAAGTTCATCAGCAGTGATTAATTCCTCATGAAGTTTTTCCCCAGGCCGTAAACCACTGATTTCAATTTTTACCGGCTTTCCGGTAATTCTTTGATAACGTTCGGCAATTGCCTCGGCCACATTTATTACTTTCACTGAAGGCATTGTAAATATAAAGATTTCTCCTCCACTAGCAAAAGAAGCCGCCTTTAAAACTAAATTGACCGCATCATCCGTTGACATTAAAAAGCGGGTCATCTGGGGATCTGTTACGGTTAGTGTTTGAGTGCGGGATAATTGATCCAAAAATATTGGGATGACTGAACCCCGTGTCCCCGCTACATTGCCAAATCTTACGCATGAAAAAGTGGTATGATGTTTACCTTTAATAAAGTTTGCAGTAATTAATAATTTTTCTGCCAGTAATTTGGTAATTCCCAATATGCTGCTGGGATTGACTACTTTATCAGTACTAATGCCGATTACTAATTTAACTCCATTGGCAATGCTTTGTTCAATCAGATTTTGAGTGCCGAGAACGTTTGATTTTATCGCTTCAAAAGGATTAAACTCACAAGCCGGCAGATGTTTTAAGGCTGCCGCATGAAAAACGATATCGATATCATCAAGAGCAGTCCCTAACCTGGATCCATCGCGAATATCGCCGATTAAATATCGAACATTCACAGGATTTCCTAAACGTAGTGACAATTCAAGCTGTTTAGTTTCATCCCGGCTAAAAATTCTCACTGCCGCAGGTTGATAGGCTAATATTTTTTGGACGAGTGCGGAACCAATGGTCCCAGTGCCACCCGTTACTAAAATATTACGGCCTTGGATAATGCCTTCCAAATTTGCATGAGATATCATCTTTTCACTCCGTAATAGTTTCAAATATAGTTTATGATTTTGAATGAGGAGAGTGCCGGGATTTGGGAATTGAATCGGAGGAAAAAAGCTTATTTGAATGCGTTAGGAATGGCGAATAATCAGGAAAGAAAAAGTCGGACATCATTTAAATTATGTAACCATGCTTCTATCATAAATCCAATATAAGTCACGAAATGTATAGGATTTCCGGTGGCCCCCAAAGATGCTCATCCGAAAATCGAGCACAATACCGAATATATACCATTCCCAAAAAAGGGGGGAGAGAGAGTAGTCCGGGAGTTGACGGAAAACTTGATCCAATATTGAGGAGAGACTATATGTCAATTTTTATATTACAACCCTGCATTCATCCAATGGCATTGATCCTCACTTGAAATATATTATGGATTAAGATTTTCCATTACGCTTCGCCTCCGGTTTGGCTGATTGATTCGATTTCTTCAAAAAGTCGCTTGGACGACGAACCGTCCGGAATACAATA
>JAEZKW010000142.1 GCA_023415375.1 Bacillota bacterium | reverse complement strand
AAATTTCGCCGGAATCGCTGGGGTCTTTAACTTTTCTCCTAAAGATCATGATGGGCTTAATAGTGATGCTTGTGCTATGCTGCAAATCAAAGGCGGCAAGTGGATTTTAATAAAAAAGTAGGTATGTCATGTATAGTTGGTCAGTCATTTTACAATTTTTATTGAGCGGAATTACCCAGGGCAGTGTGTATGCACTGATTGCCCTGGGCTTTATGGTGATTTACAACTCCAGCGAGATTATTAATTTTGCTCAGGGAGAGTTTGTGATGCTGGGCGGTATGATCACAGTCGCTCTTTATAGCGCAAAAGTGCCGTTACCCATTGCAATACTTTTAGCTGTTTTATTTACGACTATCTGTGGGGTGCTTTTTCACCATATAGCGATTCACCCTTTAAAAAGAGCATCATCCTTTTCCATGATTATGGTTACGATTGGCGCTTCGATTTTTATTCGGGGAATTGCCATGTTACTTTGGGGTAAGGGCACCTTTTCCCTGCCCCTTTTCGTGACCGGACCACCGCTGATAATTGGCGGCGCTGCCATTATTCCTCATTCTTTGGTGGTTATCGGCATTGCAATTTTGTTAATGCTATTGTTGCAACTTTTCTTTAAATTAACCTTAACGGGACAAGCAATGCGGGCTAGTAGTGTTAATAAGATTGGTGCTTCGTTGTGCGGTATTAAGCCGGAATGGATGATCAAATTTTCTTTTGGGCTTAGCGCCGCTTTGGGAAGTATCGCCGGTATTGTCATTGCCCCGACCAATTTAACCAGTTACGATGTTGGAGTTATGCTGGGGCTTAAAGGTTTCGTAGTCGCTATTATCGGTGGTTTGAATTCTTTTGTGGGTACAATTTGTGGTGGTCTTTTATTGGGAGTCATTGAAGCGTTGGGTGCGGGGTTCATCTCATCCCAGTATAAAAACGCCATTACGTTTTGCTTGTTAATTATGATTCTAGTTATAAAGCCATCCGGAATATTCGGGGGAAAAACCCATGAATAGAAAATATATTCCTCTCTGGGTAATGGCCTTGTTGGTTTGTATATTGCCTTGGCTGTTACCGAACCGTTATTTTTTAAATATTACAGTGATTATGGGTATCTATGCTCTGATCACCGTAGGGCTCAATTTATTAATCGGTTATGCCGGTCAAATTTCTTTGGGGCACGCGGCTTTTTTCGGAATTGGCAGTTATACGGCAGCAATTTTAACTGTACAATATCAATGGAATCCTTGGCTAGCCTTAATTGTGTCAATCCTTCTTTCGGTCCTGGCTGCCTGGATTATCGGCAAACCAACCTTAAAATTAAAAGGACATTATTTGGCCATGGCCACTTTAGGTTTTGGCTTTATTGTTCAAATCTTGATGGCAGAGTTAGTAGGCTTAACCGGAGGTCCCCAGGGAATTAGCGGCATTCCTAAATTAGCGATTGGCGGGTTTCGATTTAGCAGTGATTTTCGACTTTATTTTTTAGTCTGGGGATTCGTGGTCGTAATTCAGTGGATGATAATCCACTTGATTTATGGTAAAATTGGCAGGGCTTTTTTGGCGATTCACACCAATGAAATGGCTGCCGAGTCACTTGGAATCAATACGGCACGTCTAAAATTAGTGGTTTTTATGATGAGTGCGGGTTTAGCCGGCCTGGCAGGCGGCTTTTACTCCTTTGCCATAAACTATATTAACCCGGAACCTTTTGGTTTTAATTTTTCAATCATACTGGTTACAATGGTTGTGGTTGGCGGAATGGGTGATCTTTGGGGCCCGATTTTGGGAACAGTCATTTTGACATTGATCCCAGAGGTCTTAAGGGCTTTTAAAGATTTCGACATTTTAATTTATGGTTTTATATTAATGATGATTATTATTTTTATGCCGGACGGAATTATTTCCCTAACACGCTCTCAGTCAGGACGCCGGATATTCCCTAAGAAAATAATTGAAAAGCCGGGGGAATGTTAATCATGGAACATCCCTTTTTGCAGGTCAATAAGGTGAGTAAACACTTTGGCGGTATTAACGCCCTTAGCCAAGTAAGTTTACATGTTAAGAAAAACCAAATCAAGGGATTAATTGGTCCGAACGGGGCCGGTAAAACTACGCTTTTTAACTTAATAAGCGGTTTTTCGAGGGTAAGTTCCGGTAATATTATTTATCAAGGCCGAACTATTACCTCTTTACCGGCTTACCGTATCGCCAATCTTGGTTTAACCCGAACCTTTCAGAATGTTAGACTCTTTCCAAATCTCACGGTACTCGAAAATGTTTTAGTGGGAGGTTTTTCCCAATCTAAAAGCGGTATACTCTCGATAATATTGAATTTACCCAAAACAATATCCGAAGAGGCGAAAATAAGAGAGGAAGCCCTTGAGATCCTAGATTTTGTCGGACTTGCTTCCCAATATGATTTGAATGCAGCAGCACTCCCTTTCGGACAACAGCGGTTATTAGAGATAGCCAGGGCCTTGATTACAAAACCGGATCTTTTATTATTGGATGAACCGGCAGCGGGACTCTCTGCTCCGGAAAGAGTTGAGCTCATTGCGTTAATCGGGAAAATCAGGGAACGTGGGATGACAATTTTACTGGTAGAACACGATATGGATTTAGTGATGAGGGTTTGTGAGGAAATAGCGGTGCTGGAATTTGGGGTAAAGATTGCTGAAGGAACACCTGAAAATATTCGAATGAACCGGAAAGTAATCGCGGCTTACCTGGGAGGGGAGAATGGGTATGCTGCAAATTAATAATTTAAGTGCTTTTTATGGTCAGGCGCAGGCATTAAAGGATATTTCCCTTGAAATCAATCAAGGTGAGATTGTGACACTGATTGGGGCCAATGGGGCTGGTAAAACTACGATTCTTTCATGCATCGCCGGACTTTTAAAAAATAAAACCGGCATGATCTGTTTTGACAATAATAATATTGTTAAACTTAATCCCGAGGCCATTGTTAACCTAGGGATCTCGTTAGTGCCTGAGGAACGTGGCCTTTTTGGTCCCTTAACAGTGCTTGAAAATTTATCACTTGGGGCTTACCTACGATACCATAAAACTAAAAAAACGCAAATTCAAACAGACTTGAACAAAGTATTCGATTTGTTTCCAATTTTAAAGTCCCGACTGAAACAAACAGTATCAACCCTTTCAGGGGGACAGCAGCAAATGGTGGCTATCGGGAAAGCGCTCATGGCAAAACCGAAGCTGTTGCTGCTCGATGAACCTTCTCTTGGGCTTGCGCCCCTTGTCATACAGGAAATTTTTGAAGTGATTCGGACCTTAAACCGGGAGGGTACGACCATTCTGCTCATTGAGCAAAATGCCCATTTGGCCTTAAAAACGGCTCATCGCGGTTATTTAATTGAAAACGGCCGAATCGTTTATGGTGGCAACTCTCAGGAGTTGCAGGGTCTTAAACAGGTTAAGGAAGCTTATTTAGGGAAAAGTTCTTAGAGGCTCAACTTCAAACCCTCGCCACTGAATAAGCATACAGTTCAAACGTCTAAGTGGAAAGGGGTAGGGGTGAGGTCGAATTTAGGCCTAACACCAACTCACCTAGCCTCTCTACCTGGAAGCAGTTACTGAAAGTTGTTCAGTAGAGAGGGAAAGCTAATCAAGATAGAATAAAGTCTTTTTGGAGTTTAAATATGGGAATAATAAAAGCTACAGTCCGGCAATTGCGGCGAAATCAGACTGAAAGCGAAAGGATTGTTTGGGAGATAATCCGGGATCGCCGGATGGATGGGCGGAAATTTTATAGACAATTTCCTATACAATTTGAATATTACGGCAAAAAGCGTTTTTTTGTGGCTGATTTTTATTGTGCCGAATTAAAATTAGTACTAGAGATCGATGGCAAAATTCATGAAAGACAAAGAGATTATGATAAATTACGGACTTTTATTATTAATGCTTTGGGGATAAAAGTTATGAGGATTGCTAATGAAAAAGTTCAAGATACTGGTAAAATTATTCATGAATCGATAATTCCATCATAGCGATACCAAAATTCCTTGCCCCTCGCCACTGAATAAGTATACAGTTCAAGCGTCTAAGTGGAGAGGGGTAGGGGTGAGGTTGAATTTTGGCCTGCTAAGTTCTCTAAAGAAAATTCCCCTTACTCTTGATAATTTTGGGATTTTACAATAATATGAGGTAAGGATGTCATAACATACTGGAGGATATTAATGGATATTCAAAAAGAACCGTTTGGAATCCACAAAGGGAAAGAAGTTTTTCTATTTACATTACGGAATAACAAGAATATGACCGTAAAGATAATCAATTACGGCGGAATTATTACCTCAATCGTAACTCCGGATAAAAGCGGCAAGCTTGCTGATGTGGTTTTGGGTTTTAATACTTTACAAGAATATGAAGCGCCTCATCCTTTTTTTGGGGCACTGGTGGGACGTTACGGTAATCGAATTGGTAATGCTAAATTTGCATTGAACGGCAAGCAATACGAATTGGCTCATAATGATGGCAGGAATCATCTGCATGGCGGGATAGTCGGCTTTGATAAGGTTGTTTGGGAAGCAGTCCCGGTTCAAAGCAATGATGGAGTCGCTCTCAAACTCACTTATGATTCGAAGAATGGTGAAGAGGGTTACCCCGGGAATCTTCCTACAACTGTAACTTATCTTTTAAATGACCAAAATGAATTGAAAATTACTTATGAAGCCAAAACCGATAAACCAACCATCGTCAACCTGACGCAGCATAGCTATTTTAACTTGGCTGGCGAGGGCTCCGGAAGCGTACAGGAACATGAATTAACGATTCACGCGGATCGTTTCACTGTTACCGATAAGGAACTTATTCCTACCGGTGAGCTACGAGCAGTGAAAGGAACAGCGTTGGATTTTACCAAATCAAAGTCGCTTGGGACGGGCTTTGCTCAGAACAACGGGGGTTTTGATGATAATTTTGTCTTGGTTAAGGATCAAGACCAAGAAGGTCTTACAATGGCGGCTACGGTTCATGAACCAAAAAGTGGCAGGAGCATGGAAGTGTATACAACTGAGCCCGGAATCCAATTGTACACTGGTAATGGTCTGGACGGTACTTTAAAAGGTAAAAGCGGCAAGAGTTACGGGCAATATGGCGGTTTTTGCTTGGAAACTCAACACTTTCCGGATTCACCCAATCAGCCAAGTTTTCCAACAACAGTGTTAAACCCGGGAGAAACTTATTATCAGGTAACCATTTATAAGTTTTTATAAAGAGACTTTGGCAGAAAAGTAAGGTTTTGTCTTAAGAAAGGAATTACAAAGATAGTTTGGTTTCTCTGACGTAAGTTCGAAAATCAAAAAAGGGGCTGTCCCAAAAGTAAATTTGTCGATAAAAAAACAATATATAACCTTTTGTTTAATCCATAATGTTATATATTGTTTTTTTTGATTATAAAATACTTTTTAGACAGCCTCTTGACTTTTTATGATGCATTAACTTTAAAAGAGACATCGGGCCGCCCGCGCCGGACTTGCATTTCATGAACGCTCGTTGGTTCTAGAACCTCTTTTAGAAAATCAATTGCCCGTTGGGTCATCCCGCTACCGCATGTGTAAACATCGATAGCAGCATATCCGCGTTCCGGATAAGTATGAATTGAAATATGACTTTCGGACAAAAGAAGCAAACCCGTAAAACCCTGGGGATAAAATTTATAAGATTTCTCTCCAAGAATAGTCATCTTGGCCTTACAAGCGGCTTGTCTCAAACTGTCCATTAACAGTTCGGCATCATCGAGCTTTTCGAACTGGCATCCCCAGAAATCTGCCAGAACGTGAGCACCTACAGTATCAAAAGTCGACATTCCCCTCAACCTCTCTTTTGTTGAAATCTTCTGGTCAGGAAGAATACTTTGACCCATAAGCACCCTGATTTCCCTTTACCCGATGATGCATCCGGTCCAATACCGGCAGGCTCGCCTCGGGATATATGTTAGATCAGGAGATTATTCAGTTGGGACGGGATTTTGTCACGCTCCCTGGTCGTTAATAAACAAAAATATAATAACAAATAACGGGGGGGATGTCAATGCATTTTAAAAATTCCCTCAATTAGCCCGAGCCTTACTTTGTCTGGATTTCATTCTAGTTTTACTCTCCCTTGAATATCTTGGTCATTAGGAAAGTGCAGGGAGGGTGAGCTATGTTTCGAAAACGCATCATTGTAATAACACTTCAAGTAAAAATGATATACGTTTTCATGATTTCTTTAGTTTTAGGGTTAGGTGTTTGGATGCTCAATGAACCGGCGGTATGGACCAATATACCCATGTCTTCGTTAATTTCCGGTAAAAAAGTCGCAATTGATGCCGGACATGGAGGCGGTGATCCTGGTGCCAAATCATGTACTGGTTTACTGGAGAAAAATATTAATCTCGATGTGGCCTTGCGACTTAAAAAATACCTTTCCCGGGTCGGTGTGTATTGTGTCATGACTCGCCAGGAAGATCGGGATTTCTTTCATGAAAATATTAGTTCCTCCTCTAAAAAACAGCGGGATTTGGTTTACCGGATACAGATTGCCAATCAAAGTAAGGCTGACATTTTTTTATCGATTCATGCCAACAGTTTTCCACAGACAATTTATTATGGAGCTCAAACATTCTTTAACCCCCAGAAACAACTTTCCAAAAAGTTAGCTTATGCCATTCAGTACTATTTTGTAAAAGAACTGGGTCCCAATAAAAGGCGTCCTAAAACTGGTGATTTTCGAGTTATTAACGATACTGGCATGCCTGGGGTCATGATTGAAATTGGTTTTTTATCAAATCCTGCTGAGGCTGAGCGTTTAAACAATCCCGATTATCGTGAACGTGTTGCAGAGGCCATTTATCACGGCGTGCTCGCCTATTTTACAAACCAGGTCCCCAAGTTTCCGGAAGATGCTGATGCACCATGAAGCATGATTGTCTTAACGACTCATCGGCTTTCAGCCTGTCGCAATTGAGCCTCTGCCGGATTAAAAAATCTTTCGGTAATTGAATGGTGGGGAGAGGATTTTAGACGATTTTCAAGAAGTAATCATCAATTTAGACAAAATAGCCAAAGCTGTTTTGATTGTAGATAATTATTGATGAATCACAAGGGAGTGAGAATTTGCAGGCAGAAATTATTTGTATAGGTACAGAGTTGCTGCTAGGCCAAATTGTAGATACGAATGCCCAATTTTTAGCAAAGGAATTGGCTGGTCTTGGTATCAATTTATACCATAAAACGACTGTGGGAGATAATCTAGAACGCATTATCGCTACACTTGAATTGGCATGGAACCGGGCGGATTTTTTAATTTTGTCCGGTGGACTCGGGCCCACGCAGGACGACCTTACCCGGGAAGCAGTCGCTGGATTATTACATGAAGATTTAGAATTTAATGAAGAAGCCTGGGAACAAATTCAAAAACATTTTCAGCATACTCAAAGGCCACTGACAGAGAGCAATCGCCGTCAAGCTATGTTTCCAAAATCAGGACAAGTTATTCCCAATCATCTCGGAACGGCACCTTGTTTGATGGTATCCAAGGGCAATCACTTCTTGGTGGCTTTGCCGGGTGTGCCTCGGGAATTGAAAGGCGTGTGGGAGGTTGCCGTTAAACCTCAATTAAAACAGTGGCTAACAAAAGAGAAAAACCCGATTCTGTCATCACGTTTCATCAAAATGGTTGGAATTGGCGAATCGGCCATGGAAGAACAAGTTATTGATCTCATTAACACTCAAACCAACCCTACAATTGCTCCCTATGCTGGAACCGGCGAGGTCACATTGCGGGTAACCGCCAAGGGATTCGATGAATCCGAAAACTGGCGGTTAATTGACAAGGTCACGGCTCTAATACAAGGACGCCTCAGTTCATATATTTATGGATATAATAATGATAATCTAGAAAGTGTTATTGGCCAAATATTGAAAACAATAGGGTGGAAGCTGGCTACCGCAGAATCTTGTAGTGGGGGCTTGATTTCCCACCGTATTACCAATGTACCGGGAAGTTCTGCTTATTTCCTGGGCGGGGTCAATAGTTACAGTAATGAACTTAAGATGAATCTTTTGGGTGTCCCTGAAAGAATGCTTACTACATATGGGGCAGTGAGTCCTGAGACGGCCCAAGCTATGGCTGCCGGGATTCGTAAACTCACCGGGTCAGATGTAGGGGTGGCTGTGACTGGAATAGCCGGGCCTGATGGAGGCAGCTCTGAAAAACCGGTTGGTTTGGTATACTTGGCTGTTGATTTACCGGGAATTTCGAAGGTGGAAAAACGACTTTTCAAGTCGGATCGACTTGGCAATAAAGAAGCCTCTGCCCAAGCTGCACTGACATTATTATGGCAATGCCTGAGACAGGCCCAGGGAATCCTATGAGGATTGAAATATAAAGGAGCAGTTGAGTGGCGATTGGCTATTAGCTATTGGCTATCGGTTATTGACGATTGGCTATCGGCTATCAGCTAAAAGCTAAAAGCTGAAAGCCAAAAGCGAAAACACTATCAACTGTATGGGACCGATGCGTTTATTTGTAGGGGTTTGGCTTTCCGAAACTATCCAGGATACAGTTATGAATTATATTGACCGTTCCAGGAGAGAATTTTTGGGATGGAAATGGACAAAACGCCAAAATTTACATTTTACTTTAAAATTTTTTGGTGAAGTGCCGGAGGGAAGACTGAATGAACTCAGTGTGGCTTTAAAAACGGCGGCTGTTCAAACTCATCCTTTTACATTGCAGTTAGATAATATTGGCTTTTTTCCAAAGCGAGGGACTCCTCGTATCATGTGGCTTGGAGTCGGTAAAGGTGAGCCGGAATTAGTTCAATTGGCGGATTCCGTAGAAAGAAATTGCCTGGAACAAGGCTTTGGAATAAGTGATAAACCTTTTCAACCCCATGTAACGATTGCCAGGGCTAAACAGGAAGATATCCATACTGAAAACACTCCATTACTAGTAAATTCTTTACTGGTAAATCCTTTGCCGGTCAATCCTTTTGGAAAGTCTCCGGATTTGTCTTTGTCCAAACTTGATTTTGAAACTAAAATGTCGGTTTGTGGTTTTTCATTAATTGAAAGTTGTTTATATCCAAGCGGTGCAGTTTATAAAACTATTGAAGACTTTAAATTTGAGAAATCTAGTAAAACGTCTTAATTAAATATTAGAATTCGGGAAAGACGTTTTACTTAAGTAGAACGTTTCTTAGCTGTTTGGTATGCACTTTATTCGAAACGTTCTACAATTCGGCTTTTTCCATTCCGTAACTAAAAATTGACAGGGACCCAACTCTTTGATATACTGATACAGAACAAATGTTTGGTAAAGTTTTGGGAGGAGAAATTTGATGGCTGATAAAGAAAAAGCTCTAGAAGTAGCTTTATTGCAAATTGAGAAGCAATTTGGCAAAGGTTCGATTATGAAATTAGGAGAATCTGTTGATAAACTTAGTATTGAAACCATACCTACCGGTGCCCTTTCACTGGATTTAGCCCTCGGAGTCGGTGGAATTCCGCGTGGCAGGATTGTTGAGATTTATGGACCAGAATCTTCCGGTAAAACTACCGTAGCTTTGCATATGGCGGCTGAGGCTCAACGTTTGGGGGGAATTGCCGCGTTTATTGATGCCGAACATGCGCTAGATCCGGTGTATGCGAAAAAACTGGGAGTTGATATTGATAATCTCTTGATATCTCAGCCGGATACTGGTGAACAGGCCTTGGAGATATGTGAGGCTTTGATTCGTAGCGGAGCTGTTGATCTAATTATTATTGACTCAGTGGCTGCACTGACCCCTCAGGCAGAGATTGAAGGGGAAATGGGTGATGCCCATGTAGGCTTGCAAGCCCGCCTAATGTCGCAAGCCTTACGTAAATTAACCGCTGTCATTAGTAAATCCAATACGGTGACCATCTTTATTAACCAAATTCGTGAAAAAGTCGGCGTTATGTTTGGAAACCCCGAGACGACACCAGGCGGCCGGGCACTTAAGTTTTATTCTTCGGTACGCCTTGAGATCCGAAAAGTTGAAACCCTTAAACAGGGTACGGATATTATCGGGAGTCGAACCAAAGCGAAGGTTGTAAAGAATAAAGTAGCGCCGCCTTTTAAAGAGGGAGAATTTGATATATTATACGGGGAAGGAATTTCGAAAGCCGGTTGTATTTTAGACATGGCAGTTGATCAGAATATTATCAACAAAAGCGGGGCTTGGTTCTCTTATGGTGAAAACCGGATCGGCCAAGGCCGTGACAATGCCCGGGACTTTTTGAGGAAAGATCCCAACCTCTTAAATGAAATCGAGAAAAAGGTCCGCGCCGCTGTAGGACTGATAACTGATGAATCAACTGCGAAGTCGGCTTCAAAAGATGCCGGGTCATCTAAAGAGGCTTCTAAAGAAACTGCAGCATCGAAGGAATCAACGGTGAAAGGGAAGTAAGCAGTGAAGCCTCTGAACAATCCTTTGGAAGCTGCCTTAGAGTATTTGGATCATCAGGCATACAGTGAACAGCAACTGGTTCAAAAATTAGAAAGCGCTGGTTTCACAGAAGAGGCAATACAAGAAAGCCTTTCCCGATTAAAGAATTGGAATTATATTGATGATCGTAAATTTGGAGAATCGCGGATTCATCAACTTCAACTTAGACTTAAAAGTCGCGTCTTTGTAGCACTTGATTTAGAAAATCATGGGCTGAATAAGGAAATTATCAATGAGCTCATGGATGCATATTATCCTGAAGAAGATGAATTAAAAATTGCAGCAACGTTAATAAAGAAAAAAACAACTCCCAGTAAGTCTAAAGTAAAAGTAAGAGTTTATTTGGTAAGAAATGGCTTTTCGGAAAATACCGTTCGCCAGTGTTTTCCTAGCATAGATCCTACTTGACACCGTATTTAAAAAAGTTTACAATAAACTGCGGAGGACAGAACAAAAGCCGAGTTCTTACTCGGCTTGTTTTGTATTCTTTTTTCCTTTTATTCTCAATTTGAATTTTGATTAACGAGACTTCTATTGCCATGAAGTCATTTAGTAAGAAGATTATTATATAAAATATTAGGAGGTGAAGTATGGTTGGAATAATTATCGCTGTAATAGGCGGTTTGCTGTTAGGCTATTTAGGTTCAGTTTTATATGGTATGATTAAACTGCAATCTGCTAAAGAAAATGCCCGTAAAATGATGGATGATGCTAAAAAAGAAGTTGAGTCCATTAAGCGGGAAGCCTTATTGGAAGCCAAAGAAGAGGCATTAAAAGTAAAAAACGAGCTGGAACGGGAAAACCGTGAACGCCGTGCTGATATTCAAAGATTAGAGAAACGTTTAGTACAAAAAGAAGAATCGTTAGATCGTAAATCAGAGATTATTGAGAAAAAGGAAGAGGCACTCGCCAAAAAAGAAGGCGAAGTTGAAAAATTAAAAAACGAACTGCAAGAAACCCATCAAAGACATAGACATGAATTGGAACGGATATCGGGACTTAGCAGTGAAGAAGCCAAGGCACTATTATTAAAAGATGTAGAAGAAGAAATGAAGCAAGAGATAGGACTTAAAATTCGCGAACTTGAAACCAAAGCGAAAGAAGAGTCCGATCGAAAAGCCCGTGAGATTATTTCATTGGCAATTCAGAGATGCGCGGCTGATCATGTTACGGAGGCCACAGTTTCGGTGGTAGCCTTGCCGAACGATGAAATGAAAGGCAGGATCATTGGACGTGAAGGACGTAATATTAGAGCGCTCGAAACATTAACCGGAATTGACCTAATTATTGATGACACGCCGGAGGCAGTTATTTTATCCGGATTTGATCCGATTCGAAGGGAAGTCGCTAGACTAGCCCTGGAAAAATTGATTGTTGATGGTCGGATTCATCCTGCTCGAATTGAAGAGATGGTTGAAAAATCTCAAAAAGAAGTCGAAGCCATTATTAAAGAAGAAGGCGAAAGAGCTACTTTTGAGACTGGGATTCACGGTATTCATCCTGAAATCATTAAATTGTTAGGTAGATTAAAATATCGGACCAGTTATGGACAGAATGTTCTACAGCACTCCATTGAAGTAGCCCATCTATGTGGATTGATGGCCGGAGAGCTTGGCGCTGATATTACTCTGGCTAAGAGAGCAGGTTTGTTGCACGATATTGGAAAAGCAGTTAACCATGAGATCGAAGGACCGCATGTTACCATAGGAGCTGATTTGGCCAAAAAATATCGTGAAAGCTTCGCGGTTGTTAATGCGATTGCGGCCCATCACGGAGATGTTGAAGCCAATACTGTTGAGGCGGTTCTAGTCCAGGCCTGTGACGCAGTTTCGGCAGCAAGACCCGGCGCCAGACGTGAAACCTTGGAGACTTATATTAAGCGGCTTGAAAAATTAGAAAATATCGCGGATTCATTTGAAGGAGTCGAAAAGGCTTATGCAATCCAGGCCGGGCGTGAAATCCGGATCATGGTGAAACCGGAACGGGTTGATGATGTAAATTCGGTTAGAATAGCCAGAGAAATCGTCAAACGGATCGAAGAAGAACTGGAATACCCTGGCCAGATTAAAGTAACGGTTATTCGAGAAACCCGGGCGGTTGAATATGCTAAATAGAGCTTAACACGAACCGTTGGAAGCACTTTTTAGAATCAATGTTAGATTAAACAGGGAGAGACCTTGGCTAAGCGCCTGGGGGCTTTTATCAGCAGACGTGCAGTTTATGACAATTCCTTAGCACGCGGGATGAAGAGTTTACTATAATAATAACAATAAAAGTTTTATCTCTTCTGGAAGGGGGAGGAATCATGAAAGGCATCTTCTGGAAAGAGGGAGAATCCTTCTCTAACTCGATGAGTTTGATTGCATTTTTGCTTGTAAGGTATCCTGAAATTGGATCGGTTCGTTTTGATCCAGAACAAAAAACACTGCTGTTTTCATTTGTGCTGGTTAAATCTTTAGCTAATGAAGAGTTTGGACCCTTTAAAGAACAATTATTATTAAGTCTGAACAATATGACCATGCTGCAAGAAAGGGAATCCGGCATTATTGAAGTCAATCATGCTGAATATGATGGTTTGACTTTTTTGGAAATTGTCCGCGATATTGAAACCCTTTCCCAAGAGGAAATTGCGCTTATTACTGGTGTAATTCACCAATTTTTTGAAGAATATTTAATGCTGGATCAAGAAGATACTTTGCAGGAAGAAGATACAGTCCTTCAAGAAGAAATGATTGAACATATGCTGGAGGATTTAAAAGACTCGCGGCAGGAAAAACGTTTAATCGGTTTTCGAGAAGAAGGGCGGGTATTGGTATTTAATCGGGCAAATTTGCACAAATAATATCAAATGATGGATAGAATCATCAGGACCATTGATAATCTCAATGGTCCTGATTTTCTCAACCTTAGTATTCACCAGGCTCATGTTATTTCAGTAGCTCTTATGTACCGGTGTTCGTAAATTTGGTTGAGTCTAACTAGGAGGTTATTTTGTTAAGAATACTCTTCATTGGGGATATCGTTGGCCGACCCGGCCGCAGAATTGTGAAAACATATTTACCGGAGTTAATTCGCTCCGAGAACATCGACCTGGTTGTCGCCAATGGCGAGAACTCTGCCGGAGGATTCGGGATCAACAGGGAAGTCTGTCAAGAACTTCTTATCGCTGGAGTCGATGTGATTACCATGGGCAATCATACGTGGGATAATAAAGAAATATATCAGGTTTTGGAGCGTGAAAGACGGCTTATTCGGCCGGCTAATTATCCGGGTGGTACTCCCGGTGAGGGTTATTATATTGCTGAAACCCAAAAGGGAGTCCGGGTTGGGGTAATCAATATTTTAGGACAGGTATTTTTGGATCCCTTAATCTGCCCTTTTCAAACGGCCAGTGAATGCATTACCGATATCAAGAAAAAAACCAATATCATTATCATTGACTTTCATGCCGAGGCTACCTCGGAAAAAGTTGCCCTTGGTTGGTATACTGATGGGTTAGCAACAGCGGTTCTTGGGACACATACTCATATAACAACTGCAGATGAGCGAATATTGCCGAAGGGGACCGGTTATATCACCGATGTGGGGATGACCGGACCACTCAATTCAGTACTTGGAATTGACCCTGAAATAGTGGTCAAGAAATTTGTAACCCACTTACCAGCTCGCTTTGAAGTAGCCAGTGGGCCGATTGAATTGAATGGAGTTATACTGGACGTCGATGATGCTGGTACTACTGCCTCGATCCGGAGAATAAGGAAGACGCTGGATGGTTGATATTTAGAATATAAGCTTGCCTCATTATGTAACCTACGGAAGGAGATTCAGGATAACTTTCCATTAACGAAAATGACTTGGCTATAATTGCTTAAAGGAAAAGGGCTATAAAACCAGAAGATTAGTTCCGTAATCACCCAAAAGATAAATGTTTCAGCAAACATCGCCGCAAATGTTGCCGCTTTCTTCGGATTAAAATTGAACTGAAATATCAGGAGGGATATCATGGAACTGCTCGGAGAAAAGATTCGGTTACGCCCGCTACAAAAGAGTGATTTATCGAAAATGGTCTTATGGAACATCGATGAAGAACTGCAGAATTTTGTCGATTGTACGTTGCCTGACAATCTTTTTCATTTAGAACGATGGTATCTTGAAAATGTTCCAGACCGCCACTATCAAATTTTTGCAATTGAAACCATCAATGGTTGTTTAATCGGGGATATGGAATTGGATCATATCTGCTGGAGCAAACGGGAAACTGAACTAAGGATTCGAATTGGGGAAAAAGAATTTTGGGGTCAAGGACTGGGAACTGAGGCTGTAAGTTTGGTTTTGAATTATGTTTTTCAAGTAAAGAACTTTTTTCGGGTTTATTTACGGGTTTATGATTTTAATCAGCGAGCAATTAGTTGTTATCTTAAAAATGGTTTTCGGCCTATAGGCGTCTTACACAGAACTGAAAAAGATTGGAAAGACATTATATTGATGGAAATAAAAGGGACTTGGTATCAAAGGAACTACCGCAGAATAGCTGGATAATGTTGGAAGTTATCAAATTGGCATTAAAAATTTTTACCCCTTCTACCTTTAATTTTAGTTCCATTTCCAGAATTGAACGTTTAGTTTACAGAAGAGGAATTGGCTCTTTCTCGTCGAAATCATTAAAGCATTTTTTCTTAAGGAGGGGGCAATATGACAAAGGTAAAGATCGTTATCGCAGATAATAATCATGAATTATGCAATACTTTAGCTGAGCTGGTAGAATTCCAAGATGATATGGAACTAGTAGGAATAGCTTATGATGGGCTCGAAGCTTTAAAGGTGGTAGAAAATACCAGACCCGAAGTACTGATACTCGATATTACAATGCCTTATTTAGATGGTATCGGGGTTTTAGAAAGACTCGCAGAATTTCCTGAACGACCGATTGTCATTGTACTCACTGCATTTGAACAAGAGGCTATGATTCAGAGACTCACAAGCCTTGGCGCTACTTATTATATGGTAAAACCTTTTGATGCCAATAATTTATTTGAGAGAATTCGTCAATTTACTGTCAATAAAAATAATTCAATTCGGGTCGGTCGCGTACAGGATGAACATGGTACGTATACCATGCCGATTCGGCGCGAAAAATCTACCAATGAATTGGAACTTGAAGTCAGTAAATTATTTCATGAAATGGGAATACCGGCCCATTTTCGTGGATATGCTTACTTACGAGACGCAATTATTATTGCTACGAAAGAGGTAGAAGTTTTAGGTAATATCACTAAGAACCTTTATCCCAGAATTGCCGAAAAATACCAATCGACTGCTAGCGGTGTGGAATCAGCTATTCGGCATACTATCGAAATTGGCTGGGAGAGAGGTAATACTGATTTTATGGAAGATTTTTTTGGATTTGAAAATCAAAAAAACCGTTTTCCAACCTCTGCTTCGTTTATTGCTAAAATTGCCGATAAATTACGCTTGGAAGAAAAAGCGGGTTGAAAGAATTCTATTAGGGATTTCACTGATAAGAATTCGATAAATCTTTTTATAAAATCAATAAGATATACAGTATATAACGGCATCGTGAAAAGATTGAATTCTATTATATATTGTATATCTTTCTCATTGTTGTCTAGTTCAAGTGATTTTAGAAATGTTCGTTGAGTGTTATTTGCACTTTTAGAAATAGAGAGGCAGCCAAGGAAATTTGAATATCAAAGGTTTATATTTACAGGAAGTTCAGGATTTTTTTCATGCACTTGATTTACCGAAATACCGGGCGGAACAAGTCTACGCATGGATGTACCAAAAGCAAGTATGGAATTGGGAAGAAATGACCGATTTACCCAAAAAACTGCGCGGATTTTTTCGGGACCAGGGCATTTTGATACGTTCATTAAAATCAAAGGACCAAATTGAAGATCGGGATGGTACTATCAAATATCTCTTCGAACTTGACGATGGGAACACTATTGAAAGTGTATTTATACCGGAAAGTGATCGCCAAACTGTTTGTATTTCCACCCAAGTTGGTTGTGGAATGAATTGTAGCTTTTGTGCTACTGGGAAAAATGGTTTGGTTCGTAATTTAACTTCAGCAGAAATTGTAGATCAGCCCCTTTTTATGACCCGCTTAACTGGGAAAAAAATTAATAATATCGTGGTAATGGGACAAGGTGAACCCTTGATAAACTACGATGCAACGTTAAAAGCTATTAAGATAATGAATGACCCTAAGGGGATGGAAATTGGGGCCCGGCATATCACCATTTCAACTTGTGGGATTATTCCAGGTATCCTTAAGCTAGCGAAAGAACCTCTTCAAGTTAATTTGGCGGTTTCCCTTCACGCTGCCAGTGATGATTTAAGGGAACAATTAATGCCAATAGCTAAGCAATATAGCTTGGAGGAATTAATGGCGGCCATTCGCCAATATATTGAACAAACGGGTAGGCGGGTAACCTTTGAGTATACAATGATTGACGGTGTCAATGATCGTCCCCAAGATGTACAGAAGTTGGTTCAATTATTGTCCGGAATGCTGTGTCATGTTAATTTAATACCGTTAAATCCTATCGCCAAAAGCAGTTTCCGACGTTCGAGGCAGACGCAGGTGCGAGATTTTGTTTCAGAATTAACCAAAGCCAATATCGAAGCAACAATTCGTAAAGAAAGAGGAACCAATTTAGCGGCAGCCTGCGGCCAACTACAGGGTAAAGATTGGGGCAAAGATGAGCTGGATCAATAAATTATTTCATGTTTCGAAAGAAAAACACCACTCTCGCAGACAATTATTTGCCAAAAACGGGATTCATGAACATACATTGACCTGGCGCGTAGCAAAAAACATCCTTACCTCTATAAATAGAAATATTGATCAACCGGAAAACACTATAATCTTAAAACGGGGAAGTCTCTCTGTTAAGGAGTCACGCTGGATTTTTACAGTATTGTCCGGTATCGATCAAGGACGAGAGTATGTTGCTGTCACCAAAGAGATCCGGGTGGGTCGTCATCCTGAAAATTTGATATTATTGAGGGATCCGAAAGCTTCACGTTTTCACGCGATTATTTATCACATAGGGCCTCGATTGATATTGGAGGATTTAGGCAGTACTAACGGAACCAGAGTGAATGGGGAAATTGTCATTAAAAAGCGGACAATATTTTCCGGGGATCTCATAAAAATCGGGGAAACGCTAATCAGGGTTAATTTGGAAAAGGGCTGACCGGACTTTAAAGGATATATATTGGGAGTGAGGCTATGGAAGTTGGCGCCAAAACTGATAAAGGGAAAGTTCGAGAACAAAATGAAGATACCTTCGGGTACCGGGAAACACTATTTGTGATCGCCGATGGGATGGGTGGCCATCAAGCCGGTGAAGTTGCCAGTGCTATTGCAGTAGAAACTGTTTTAGCTGCTGAGATTGATGCTGATCTGGTTGTAAGCCTTCAAAGGGCGGTTTTAAACGCAAATACTGCCATCTTGGAAGAAATGTCAAAAAATGAAGATTTTTCGGGTATGGGCACAACTGTTGCTATTTTATTACTTTCAGCGGATAAAGCTTTTGTTTCTCATGTAGGTGACAGCAGGATTTATCAATTGACTGAAGGAAACCTTATTCAATTAACGGATGATCATTCTTTTGTGGCTGAATTGATCAAAAATGGCAGTATTACTGAGGAAGAAGCTAAAATCCATCCTCAACGTAATGTCTTAACAAGGGCCCTTGGTACCCAAGGCCGTTTGGAATTTGAAGTGAATTGTTTTCAAATTCACACTGGTGATAAGTTTTTATTATGTAGTGATGGGTTAACCAGTATTGTTGCCGAAAAAAATATTAAAGAAATTTTAATGTCGGAAAAGGAGCCTCAAGCCATTGCAGATCATCTTGTTGAACAGGCTAATAAGGATGGCGGAACCGACAATATTACGGTAATTGTTATAGAAGTATAGAATATAGCAGGATTTGTTATTTAAACGGCGAACTTTAAATTTCGATCAATACATCACAAAAACATCAGATGAAATAGGTTAATGAGCCTGGTATTTTTGGGCTGTAATATATATCTTTTGCGTAGATGTGTAGCAAGCACATATAAGGCATGAATTGAGGTGAAAAAGTGACCGGCAAAATATTAGGTAACCGTTACCACTTACAGGAACTAATTGGTGAAGGTGGTATGGCTTTAGTATATAAAGCAGAGTGTTCATTATTATGCCGTACAGTTGCAATTAAAATTTTGCGCCCCCAATATGCCAGTGACAGTGAATTTGTTGAACGCTTTCGGCGTGAGGCTAGGGCGGCAGCAAGTCTATCTCATCCAAATATCGTCGGTATTTATGATGTAGGACAGGAAGATGGCGTAGACTACATCGTAATGGAATATATCCCTGGTGATAATTTAAAAAATATTATTCGTAGTGAAGCTCCTTTATCTTTCGAGCGGGCTCTCGACATTACGAAGCAGATCGGAGCAGCCCTTCATCATGCGCATCAGCGCAATATTGTTCATCGAGATATAAAACCTCATAATATTTTGATTACCCCTGATGGACAGGTCAAAGTTACTGATTTTGGTATTGCCAGAGCCATTAGTGCCAGTTCATTTACCCAAGCTGGAGTGGTTGTGGGCTCAGTACAGTATTCATCCCCTGAACAAGCCAAAGGGGGTGTTGTCGGACCCCAATCGGATTTATACTCGCTTGGATGTGTTCTTTACGAGATGCTTACCGGGGTTGTTCCTTTTCAAGGCGACACTGCAGTCTCGATTGCATTAAATCATATTCAGGATAATTACATACCGGCCGCGAAGATTCGACCGGATATTCCGCAGCCAATTTCATTAATTCTCGAAAAAGCAATGGCCAGTGAGATCGAAAAACGTTATCCTTCAGCACAGGCAATGATCAAAGATATTGTTCAGATTAATTCCCTAAATGCTCGGGAATCAAGCCTGTTAAATGAGATTGATATGCCAACTCAAGTCTGGCATCGAGCGACACCTGAAAATAATCATCCTAAAGAAAGACCCAATTGGTTGCTTTGGCTTGTTTTGGGAATAGGCGGCATATTTGTTTTATTCTTTCTTTTTCTATATTTTTTTGATGTAATTATTCCACCAAGGGCAGTTGTTCCTGTTCCCAACTTGATTGGACAAGATGTCAACAAAGCTCGAAAAGAACTTTCCCAAGTTGAATTGGAACTTAAAGTGGTGAATCGACTTTTTAGCTCTAATTATCCGGTGGATACGATTATTTCCCAAAAGCCAGCACCTGGGACTGAAAAACGAACTCAAAGCCAGGTTGAAGTGGTACTTAGTCGGGGAACACAATTGGTTCGGGTCCCTGATTTAATTGGAAAAACGCAGGTAGAGGCCCAATTGGCTTTAGAAGAGGCGGGCCTTAAAATAGGTGATATTCTTAGCGCTTCCGTGCAGGGAAGTCCGGAAGGAACTGTAGTCCGACAACTTCCTGCTGAAAATACTACGATTGAATGGGGAGCCAGTGTTTCGGTAACGATTAATTCAATGGCAGGAAATATGGTCCAGGTCCCTAATTTTATTGGACGGCCTTTATCTGAGGTTCGGGCAGAGTTAGGCTCACTCGGGTTGGTATATAATCAGGCTACAGCTACTCCCAGTAATATTTATTCCGAAGGGGTTGTTGTCGATCAAAGACCGGTGCCTTACGACAAAGTACCGTTAGGAACAGCGATGAACTTTATTGTAAGTTCGGGACCGCCCCATTGATTTGTGAGCATAAAATTACGAATAATATTTTATGCTTACTTTATAGAATAATCTTTAGAAGCGAGGGGCCATCGGAGTGGCAATAGGAAGAGTCGTTCGGGCTATCGCTGGTTTCTACTATGTGGAACCTTTAGAAGGCGGGCAGCCAATTGAGTGTTCGATACGGGGCAAATTAAAATTAACTTTTGATAGTTTATTAGTAGGGGATAAGGTTGAGTATCTTTGCAAGGATAAGGGCATCATCACTGAAATATTGCCGCGCGAGTCCGTGCTTAAACGCCCTTATATTGCTAACATCAATTGTATTGTATTAGTCTTTGCCCATCAAAATCCTGATCCTAGTGATATTCTGATTGCCAAGTTTTTGGTTTTGGCATCAGCTAGTAGAATTCCTCATTTGATCGTTTTTAATAAATCTGATTTGGTAAGTAGCAGTAGGATGAAGCGTTTGGCCGATACTTACCGCGGTTTTGGTTATCAGGTTATCTGTACCAGTGTTCCGACGAATCTGGGTAAACGCACTCTCGGAAGAGCTCTACAGGGTAAAATTACTGTTTTCGCCGGTCCATCGGGTGTTGGGAAGACAGCGTTAGTGAATATGGTGGCACCTGGTTTTATGCTTAAAACCGGTACTCTTAGTGAAAAAATTAGCCGCGGAAAACATACAACTCGTGAAGTTCAATTACTAAGGATGAATGAGAATAGTTATATTGCTGACACACCAGGCTTTTCACAGATTGATTTGAAAATGATAAGGCCCGAGGACCTAGCGGAATATTTTCCTGATTTTCGGGACTATCAAGGTAAGTGTAAGTTTAATACCTGTATCCATTTTAATGAACCGGGTTGTCAAGTCAAAAAGGCTGTTCAGGCAGGGCAGATTCTAGAATCACGTTATCAGGTTTACATCGAATTACTGCAGGAAATCAAAGAACTTTGGGATAATCGTTACCGTTAGGGGTATATCCAATGATTGAATTAGCACCGTCAATTCTAAATTCAAATCTTGCGAATCTGCAGGAGTCAGTAGAGAAAATTTGTAAAGCGGATTGGCTCCATTTGGATATCATGGATGGTCATTTTGTGCCGAATATGACTTTTGGGCCAATGTTTGTTTCAGCAATACACAAAATAAGTAATTTACCAATTGAATCCCATTTGATGGTGGAAAATCCGGAATTCTTTGTTCCTCTCTATGCCAAAGAAGGCAGTAACCGGATTATAGTTCATGCTGAATCTAGCAACCATTTACATCGTTTATTGCAGCAAATTAACGAATATGGATGTGAGGCTGGTTTGGCCCTTAATCCAGCCACTTCGTTAGATTGCCTACAATATCTTTTGCCTTTTGTTGATTTGGTATTATTAATGAGCGTAAATCCCGGTTTTGGTGGCCAAAAATTAATCTCGGAAGTAATTCCTAAAATCAGATCTTTACGAAAAATGATTGATAGTGGTGGGTATCATTGTAAAATTGAAGTGGATGGCGGAGTGAATTGGGAAAATGCCAAAACTTTAATTGATGCAGGTGTCGATGTCATTGTTGCCGGAACACTGATTTACCATGATCCCTGTCCTGAGGCCGCCATTATCAGGTTAAAAAATCTTTCAGACTCACTTTAAAGGGGGTAGTACCACTGTCATTTGATCATATTGATTCATTTGTAAAAGCTGCTTATACAGTTATTGAAACGATGTTAAACCCGCATGTTGAAGCCGGTAAACCATTCTTTGTCGATGAACCGCTCCAAAAATATCCGGTTTGTGTTTTAGTCGGTGTACTTGGCGACTTACAAGGGCAAGTTATCTGTGGAATGGATGAGAAAACGGCCACTGCCATTATTTCACAAATGTTAATGACCGAAGTGAAAGAAATCGACAAAATGGGAGAAAGTGCTATTTGTGAGTTAAAGAACATTATTGTGGGTACAGCCAGTACAAATTTGTCGTTAGTAGGTTATCATTGCAATATAACCCCTCCCTTGTTTATTATGGGCGGTGTGATACCTGATTTTCTGAAACATATACATACGGCACTTGCTATCCCGATTCAGACTCCATTTGGAAACGTTGATATTAATCTAGCTCTACGTAAGGATGAAATGCATAGTTAAGTTTAGTAAGTTTACTATTTTTTGGGTATACTTTCCTTAAGAGGTGGAATGCATGACGGAATCAACCGAAGTGACCAGGCGTTTTTCGGCTACCGATGAAAATCTGTCGGAAGTTGCCTTAGTTTTAAGAGAGGTCTGCATTGCTTTACAAGAAAAGGGTTATGATCCTCTGGATCAAATCGTAGGATATCTTTTATCTGGGGATCCAGCTTATATTACGAGTCACCGCAATGCCCGGGTGTTAATTAAAAGGCTGGAAAGAGATCAGATTTTAGAAGAATTGGTTCATTCATACTTAATGAAAGAAGGAATTGGCGGTAAAATCTGAAAAAAACCGCTAATTTTGAAGTCGGATTTTTATCGGCCTTTTGCATTAAGTTCTAAATTTGTTTCTTCCTCCATAGTTTAATATGAAAATTGAACTTGATGGCCGCCCAGAAGTACTTTACGTCCGGATTGTTTTATCTTGATGAAAAGCCAAGGTAAACAGAACGGCCCGCAGAAACTGGGTTGGTCCCGATTTGCTTCACTGGATGAATTACCAAAGTGGAGCCTGCGATTGTTCAATTTTCATTTTTCTGGCAACTGTCTTCAACATATGTATGTTGGAGTTGACGCAGATTTTTGAACTGAGGGGTGGAGAAATTGGCACAATTTTTAGGAACAGAGCTAAATGCAACGCTGATAGATTCGTTAAAAAAGCGGATTAACACTGTTATCATTGCCTCCATTGATGCGGATTGTAGGCCGCATACCGCTCCATTTCATTATATTACAGTTCATGATAATAAACACCTTCGAGTAGCCATATCAAGATTTCATCAAACATTACAAAATATAACTCAAATAGAGGATGTGGCTGTAGCAATACTTGATGAAGGGGATATTGCGGTTAGTTTAAAAGGTAAAGCTAGGCTTTTCAAGGAAACAATGGATGCCGACAAAAACCTGGCGGTTATTGAAGTAGAAATTGAAGAAATTCGCAAAAATAACTCATCCGATTTTTTTGTAACACAAGGGATTCGGATTCGCCATAAAAATGAGGCGAGCTTGCATTATTCATGTCAGATTTTTCAAGAGTTACTTCAAGAAACAACGATTTTTTAAGTAGTCCCCCACCCCGGTTGTGCCCGGGGCAATCGAAAGGATGAAAATAGCAGGATGTCAAAGCGCAACCTAACCCGCGCGTCCAATTTGGATGCGAGCCCTTCCCCTTATGAAGCGCCACAAAGTTATTGATTCCAGTGGAAGGGTAACTGCGAACTCTAGAGTTCGCAACCGATGACCTCTAAAAGATTTTAGACTGTGGAGAAATCGGTTACTCCCCAGCGGGCTCGCCTTCAGAAGAAGGCGCCGAGAGAGGTCTACGCCCAAGTTTCGTCATACTTGAATAATATATTTTCTAGATAGGGTTTATTAAAAAGGTTATCGACTGACCCTGTTATTGTAGTAAATTAGGCAAATGGGGAGATCAAAATGCGTAAATTTCTCATATTTGTGATGATTGGATCCATGTTTTTCATTGTGGGTTGTAATAGAATATTACCGGCTTCTGTGGAAGGAGTCTATCCATTGAAGCTTAAAACATTAACTGTTTTTGACCTAAGTTCGGGCCAGATACCAATTCTTGGAAACATCGCCGAACTGACCGACTCGAAGCCTGAATTTTTGGAGATTGAGGGAATTGATTATGATCAGCTTTCCGATGTAAAATTCGGCAGTTTTCGTTTGGGTAACAATGATAAGAAAGTTTGGTTTATGGTTACCAAAAATGCCATGGGCTATTGGGATAATTTATATATCGATCAAAATTTAGATAATAAAATTGTTAAAAAAGAAGCGGTAAAGAGTTTTCAAACATCCCAGCAGAAGGAATCGGGGTTTACTATCATGAGGGCCTTTTCACTGATTCCAATTTCAATTCGCATATCTTATAAGGGAGCCACCAAAGATTATGAGAAAAGCTTGTACTTCTTTATTTCAACCGAGGCGAGATTCAAAAAGCAAGAGTACCATGTGAATGTAGTAGCTTTTGACGCTAGTTTTCTAGAGGGAGAAACCAAGGTTATAATGGAAAACGCTGAGAAGTTGTACAAGTTTATGATTTTGGATGCTGATTCCAATGGTTGTTTCAATAACTATGGTAAGGACTTATACTTTATTAATCTGGCTGGGGATGGAGCTTTTCATAAAAATGAGGGTGAAAAGCTAAGGGAGTTTTTTGATTCGGTGGGGCTTGACAAAAAAAGTAAACAATTACGAATGAATCTCTTACCATTTAGCTTGCAGTTAGCAATCACCGAAGCTACCGGGGAGTTTGATCTTACCAAACTCGAACCCTCAGAGGATGAATCGAGTGATGCTAAGTCTGAAACTACAGCTCCCTTTGCAACCGATACTGTATCGGAACCGAAACCAACCGGAGCCTCTTTAGTAAATGATTAAATGAAGTAAAAAGCCGCTTTCGTTAGCGGCTTTTATGCATCCAATATACCAAAAGGTTAAAAAAGACTAGGATAAACATTGAAGTTGTGATACTATAATGAGCAAAGTCAAGTAATGACATAAACTCATTAATGAGATAAACATTTAATAAGGTTAAAGCTCATGAAATGAGATTAGCTCATGGAATGGGATTAGCTAGATGTAATAGATTAAAGGATCAGGTGATGCGACAAATGAAGTATGTTAGTACACGGGGTAATGGAGAATATATTAAGGCATCGGATGCGATTCGGCTGGGGATTGCCGGAGATGGCGGTCTGTTTACTCCAGAGTCAATTCCTCATTATACGTCCAAAGAAATGCAATCACTGGTGAATTACAACTACCAGGACCTAGCGACAGAGATTTTGAGCCGCTTTCTTGGTGATTATTCTCCTGCCGAACTTAAAAAGATGGTGCAGGCGGCTTACTCCTATCCGGATAAGTTCGATGATCCAGAAGTAACTCCAGTTCGAGCCCTTGATAACCACAGATATTTATTGGATCTTTGGCATGGACCGACCTGCGCATTTAAGGATATTGCTTTACAATTACTGCCCCATTTAATGACCAAAGCAAGTGAACTTGCAGATGAAGGTAAAGAGATAGTAATATTGGTTGCCACCTCTGGTGATACCGGCAAAGCCGCTTTGGAAGGATTTAAAAATGTACCAGGGACCCGCATCATTGTTTTTTTTCCGGAACAAGGTGTTAGTGAAATCCAACGCCTGCAGATGGTAACCCAAGAAGGCGATAACACTCATGTAGTCTCGGTACGTGGAAATTTTGACGATGCCCAAAGCGGAGTTAAACAAATCTTTGGTGATCCGCTTTTGGCCGAGAAACTCTCTCAAAATAGCCTGGCCTTTTCTTCCGCCAACTCCATCAATTGGGGGCGCTTGGCACCACAGATTGTATATTATTTTTACGGCTATAACGCACTTTGCCGTAAGCAAGCAATTCAAATGGGGGATAAGGTGAATATTGCCGTCCCAACCGGTAATTTCGGTAATATTTTGGCAGCCTTTATAGCCGGGCAAATGGGACTACCGGTCCAGAAATTAATCTGCGCCTCGAACTCCAATAATGTGTTGACGGACTTTATCAAAAACGGTTGCTATGATCGAAACCGAAAGTTTTATACAACAATATCGCCTTCCATGGATATCTTAATTTCAAGCAATTTGGAACGCTTATTGTATTATTTTTCGAATGGTGATTGTGGGCTGGTAAAAGATTGGATGAATCAATTGAAAACCAGTGGTTGTTATCAGGTTAACAGGGCCACTGCCGAGAAAATTGGCCGGGAATTTTACGGTGGATATGCATCTGAAGCACAAACAATGGCCCAGATTCACAAAACTTTCCAAGAACATAAAATGATTATTGATCCGCATACTGCCGTAGGTGTAGAAGTTCATGACCAATACCGCCGGGAAAGCGGTGATAATACACCGGTGCTCATTGCCTCTACAGCCAGTCCTTTTAAATTTAATTCCAGTGTCTTAAAGGCCATTGGCGAAGAAGTAACAGAGAGCAATGAGTTTGCATTATTGGAGAAACTGGAATCTTTAACCGGACTCAAAATCCCAAATAGCTTGGCTGAGCTCGCCCGTAAAAATGTTTGTCACTCGGGAGGGTGTTCCAAAGAAGAAATGGCAACAGCTGTCCAAAAGATACTTGGAATAAAATAGAGTTTATTATTTTAGGATACCGAATCAATAGGGAAGATGCGGGGCAGGCTTATTTGAAGGAAGACAATAAAATGTGAACTTAAGTGTGAAATTGATTTAATTGCGCAACAATATATAGATAAAAGATTGATTCCTCCAAAACACGTGTTTGTATCAGTAATCGAGAGAAGAGGAAATGGAATGGCGTTTTCGGAAGTAGTCCCCGAATACTATCGGGAATATCGTTTAGATGATTTTCAGCAACAAGCCGTTTCTGAATTGATGAAGGGCAATTCAGTCTTGGTTTCGGCGCCAACCGGGGTTGGAAAGACCTTAATCGCAGATTATTTAATTGATCAAGCGATTGCTAAAGGCGATCGTATTATTTATACTGCGCCGATCAAGGCGCTGTCCAATCAAAAATTTAAAGAGTTCAAAGCCTTGTACGGTACCGAACGGGTTGGCATTGTAACCGGTGATGTAGTCATCAATTCGGAAGCCGAAATTTGCTTAATGACAACTGAGATTTTCCGGAATATTCTTCATCAGGATTTAAAGCGCCTAGATGGCATTTCCCATATTATTTTCGATGAAATCCACTACCTGTCGGATGAAGAACGAGGTACAGTTTGGGAAGAATCAATTATTTTTATGCCAAAGGAAATGCGCTTATTGGGATTATCCGCTACGATCCCGAACGTATATGAGTTAGCAGCTTGGATCAGTGAGATCAAAGAACATCATGTTTCAGTCATCTTAAAAAAAGACCGGGCGGTTCCCTTGGAACATTTTATTTATGAGAAACATGTAGGTGCTGCTGATCTGAAAACCGTGATGAATTATCGGCGCCAGGTTGAGGACCAGCCTTATCCTTATTTTAAGGATCGCCGTGAATGGGAAACTACGCATCTTGATTTGATTAAGTATGTTAATAAGAATAAGGGATTGCCTTGTTTGTATTTCGTATTTAGCCGTAAGATGTGTGAACTTAAGGCTCAAGAGTTAAGTTACCATAAGAACTTTTTAACTGAAGCCGAATCCAGCCGGGCGGAAGAGGTCTGTGACCGTTTCATTGCTGAATACGGGATTGCCAACATGAAGACAGCTCTACAAGCTAAGACTTTGTTAATGAAAGGAATCGGCTACCACCACGCCGGGCTTTTACCAGGTATCAAGGAAATTGTGGAAACCCTTTTCGGGATGGGTTTAATCCGGGTAATGTATGCTACAGAGACATTTGCAGTAGGAATAAATTATCCGGTTCGGACGGTTTGCTTCGACAGTCCCTCCAAATTTGACGGAGTCACCTTTCGGCCCATGACCAATCTGGAGTATTTTCAAATGGCTGGTCGGGCAGGGCGGCGCGGGATCGACCTACAGGGCTTTGTTTATATTTTGTGCGACCTGAAAAATTTACGTCCGGAGGAATATCCGAGTACGAATCAGAACGAAATTGAAGAATTGAAAAGTCAATTCAACCTATCTTATAATTCAGTATTGAACTTAAACCGCAATCATGATGAGGAAGCAATCAAAGTTATTTTGAATCAGAATTTTGCAACTTTTCAGGCAAGAAACGACAAACGGAAATCCGAACAATTACTTGCCAATCATACCGAAAAATTGGATAATTTAAATGCCAACCTCTGTAGTGACCGGGAAAACGAGCAGTGTCCATTGGTTTATCTTAAACTGCGTCAAAAGCTTAAGAAGCAACAACGCCGTTATAAATTTATAAAAGGTAGGGCCCGGACGTCAATTGCCAGTGAGATTCAAGATCTTCGCGAACACTTGGATACGGTTCTACCACGTGATTGTAGTCCCAGACAACAGCAAAATTGCGAAGAACAGATTCAAGCCTGGCATGAACTTAATCAAAGAGTGCTATCTTTACAGGAACGAACTTCAAAGATCGTAATTACAGGCCGATTTTATGAGGACCTGCAAATTAAAACCGAAATTTTAGAGGACCTGGATTATATTAAAAATGGGGTTTTGCTCCCACGGGGCGAATTTGCCTCCCAAATCTATACCCAGGAATTACTAATCACTGAATTGTATTTTAATGGATTATTTCATGAACTGGATACGGATCAACTTAACGCTTTAATTGTGGCCATTGATTATGAACCACGCAAGGGTGAATTTTATCCAAAGCACATACCATTCGATCAGAAGCCCATTAAAACCATTATTCGGAATTTGGTTTACCGCT
>JAEZKW010000304.1 GCA_023415375.1 Bacillota bacterium | reverse complement strand
CCAATCATGCCGGTGGAGTGTTTAATTCCCATTGTTATACCGATGCCTATCAACAAATCTTAGGAAATAAAGTGTCGCCGGAAAAAGCAGTGAAAGAATTACAGACCCGAATTGAACAAATATACAGCAAGTAACTCAATTAAATTAGATTTTATCCAAATATAGTAGTGATACAACTTTTTCACATGAAAAAAGGCAATAAACACTAGAAAGACAGAGGCGGAACAAATTAATTAATAGATTTTTGTCAAATAAATTGGGTCCGCCCTCATTCTTCGCCTCTTTGGAGGCGCACTTTCTCCCGCGGGGAGAAACGAACGGTAGTTCTTTGCTGGTATTTAGCTTGTTTCGGGTTGTTTTATTTGCTTTCTTGATAAAGCCTTCGTTTCTCCCGATGACGGGAGAAAGCAAGAATGAGGGCTAGAACCCTATATTTCACTTGCATTAGGCATATTTTTGGAAATGGGAAAGTTGAGTAGTAACCTGTAATATGCGTAGGGGGCGACGGCTTTCCTCGCTCCCTATAGCCATTCTATTGGAGTAATGAAGATGGAAAATTATAATCTAATGAAGATTGAAAAATCAAATCCTCTGAAGAAACCTCGTCTGCAAAATGAGGGCAAATTGGCTTTTTGGCTGCTTGCGCCAACCGCCGGATATTTAATACTGGTTATGTTAGTCCCTTTTTGCTGGGCGGTCTATATGAGTCTGACTGATAAAATGATTGGCTCCGTCGCCAATTTTATCGGCCTCCAAAATTATTGGAATCTGATTTTTGAGCCGTTGTTTTTAAAAGCTTTGCTGAATACGGCCATTTTTACGGTAGTAGCCGTGATTTTTAAAGTCCTTTTTGGCATGATGGTGGCATTGGTGCTTAATGAGGATATCAAGGCACGCAGTTTTTTCAGAGCATTGCTTATTTTGCCCTGGACCATCCCCACTTTGGTTTCCGTTTATATTTGGCAATGGCTTTATTCGGATGTCGGCGGGGCGTTAAACTATATTTTAATCCACTCAGGGATAATGAAAGAGCAAGTTGGTTGGCTATCCACACCTTGGCTCGCGATGACCTCGGTAATCATTGTCAATGTTTGGCGCGGGACGCCGTTTTTAGGCATTTCCATCCTGGCCGGGCTGCAAACCGTGGACCTAGGCCTCTATGAAGCGGCAAAAATTGACGGCGCGAATATAATTCAACAGTTTTGGCATATTACATTGCCGGCGGTTAAAAACGTCATAATCTTGGCGGCGATAATCACCACCATTTGGACATTAAGTGATTTTGAAATTATTTGGTTATTAACTCGCGGCGGTCCTGCCAATGGGACTCAAGTTCTCTCAACCCTAAGTTATACTTGCGGTTTTCTCAACATGAATTTGGGTAAAGCGATTGCCATTTCGATCTTTCTTTTTCCGGCTTTGATCTTATTGGTACACTATATTACCAAAAAAAACATGGACTTGGAGGTGTAAAGGATGAATATCACCGGCAGAAAAACGCTTACATATGCAACACTACTGGTGTTTTTAATATTCGCTTTGTTCCCGATTTACTGGATATTTATTACATCGATGAAAACCCAGCTGGAAATCTATAATATCGTTCCGACTTTTTGGCCGGGGAAAATAGTTTGGACCTCGTATTCCACCATCTTTTCAAGCCCGAAGTTTGTAATCAATCTACGAAATAGCTTGTTTGTAGCAACGGTCGTATCGCTCGTCACGATTGGTTTTAGTGCATTTGCAGCCTATGCGATTTCAAAGTTGAAATTTCGGGGACGCAAAACAATGTCTAAAAGTATTTTATATGCTTATTTAATGCCACGGACCGTACTATTTATCCCGTTATATATCTTAGTCTGTAGACTGGGGCTTAATAATAACATTTTCGCCATGGTGTTGCTCTATCCCACCTTTACCATACCTTATGCGACCTGGATGCTGAGTGCTTATTTTTCGTCAATCCCGAAAGAACTGGAAGAGGCCGCCGTGATTGACGGCAATTCCAGAGTGGGGGCCTTGTTCCGGGTTATATTTCCTTTGTCATTGCCTGGGATAGTCGCGACGGCGATCTTTTCGTTTACTTTGTGTTGGTGTGAATATTTATATGCTTTGGTTGTTTTAACCGATGAAATGTCGCGGACGCTTCCCCTGGCCTTGTCGGACATGATTGTTGCCGATGCTTTTGCATGGGGGCCTTTGATGGCCGGAGCCATGGTCGCCACCGTTCCTGCGGTCATCATGTATATTTTTGCCTCGCGGTATTTGATGAATGGGATGACTTTAGGCGGAGTGAAAGGATAGGAGAATCTGCGAATGAAAAAAATATTGATAACGTTAACCAAAAGGGAAGAAGAGATAACCAAACAAGCCGTAGCTGATTTTTGTCCGGGCATTGATTATGAAGTTACCGCATTGTTTCATGATACTGAAATTGAAGAAGCGGAATTATGTGAAATCATTAAAGATGCTGATGCATTCATCTTTGGCATGGAACATGTTACCGAAGCGGTTCTTTGCGCTGCCCGGAAATTGAAAATCCTTTGTAAATTCGGTGTCGGACTTGATAAAATAGACCGTCAGGCGATTATCCGGCATCCAGTGATGGTTACCAATTGCCCTGGAATGAATAGCAACGCCGTCGCCGAGTTGGTAATCGGGCTGATGATCGGGCTAGCCCGCCAGATACCTCAATGTGACGCCGAGATGCGCCGGCAGATCTGGCACACGATGCCCGGCAAAGAAATTTCAAAAAAAACATTAGGCATCGTCGGGATGGGGGCGATCGGAAAGACATTGGCCCAATATGCCAGAGCTTTTGATATGAAAGTATTGGCGTATGACCTGTATCAAAATGAAGCCGCGGCAGAGGAGCTAGGATTTCAGTATGTTCCATTGGACGAACTTGTTAACCAAGCCGATTTTTTAAGCCTGCATATTCCAGGAGACGGTACCACGAAAAACATGATTGATTGGGAGCAATTGGTAGCCATGAAGCCGACGGCTTATTTGATTAATGCCGCCCGGGGCCAGGTCATCAACGAGGATGCTCTCTATCTGGCGCTAGAAACCGGGATCATCGCCGGAGCGGCGATTGATAGTTTTGCAACCGAACCTCCGTATGATTCAGAACTTTTAACTTGCAACAAGGTAATCGCCATGCCGCACATCGGTGCGGCCACCGATGAAGCAAACGACCGGATTATCCGTTTTTCATTGCAAAACGCCAGGGATTTCCTGGAGGGCAAACCGCCCTTACATCAAGTAAAACTATATTAATTAAACTGATTATAAAGATGTAGCTTATTGTTGCAGCCTTTCGACCTTCCCCTCCCTTTAGCATTTGAATCAAACCATCGGTCAAGGGGAGGGGAAATGCTACCAAGTATCTTTTACCGACCGGGTTCCTGAAGGGGTGAGTCGATAAGCCAGCAGATTTACTGAGTAAACTTTTTAATCAAATTAATTAAAACCTGAAGTATCAAAACCTCCGTTTCCATTCGTTCCAGTCCGGTTGATGGGATCCATTTTGATCCCGTTGAGCATGCAAAACTGGGCTAAGCGGTTACTGAGAAAGTTAAAGAGATTTTAGGGAAGTCTGCGCCGCAGAAATAAACAACAATTCAAAACATCCAACTTACCAAGGGAATGGTGAAAATCGAAAGAATAGTACTGAAAAAAACCAGTCGGGATGCAAACAATACGTCACCCTTATTTTGCTCCGCAAAAAGGACTGACATTGTCGGTGCAGGCATAGCCACGATCAAGACGCAAACTTCCAGTAAAGTCTTTTGCAAATTGAACCATTTCAAGCATAATAAAACTAAAACGGGGATCAGCAATAACCTTACCAATGCTCCATAATAGAGCCGCCAACTGAAAAAAAGCTCTAATGGTTTAACGTCAGACAGTGTTGACCCAATAATGATCATGGATATTGGGGTGGCCATTGAGCCGATAATTTGCGAAGTTTGGGCGAGAGGCAGCGGCAATTTAACTGAAAACAAGAAAAACAGCATTCCTAATAAGGTCGCAACCATTCCTGGATTAATAAAGGCCTTGGTTAAAAAATGACAATCAACTTTATCTGTAAAGATGAATGCTCCATAAGTCCAAAGAAAAACCGTCGTGGTAATATTATAGATAGATGTATAAAAAACCCCGTGTTGCCCGAACATACTGCCGATTATTGGATATCCCATAAATCCACAATTGTTAAAAATGCTGCTAAACCTGAGAATTCTGGCAGTATCCCCGCGCATACGATGAAATAGAAATTTACCCAATAATATTGCCAGGAGATGCGCAGAAATTGAAAAAATCAAGACAATTCCCACATCCGCCAGCATTTTCCGGGAAAAAGATAATTGAAAAGAAGATACCACCAAAAACGGAACAGCGACATTTAAAAGAAATTCCGTCAAACCTTTATTAAGGGCGGGATTTAAAATCCCCCGTTTTCTACTGATATAACCAACAGTCACAATTAAAAACAAAATCAATACTTGAGTAATAATTTTCTGATCCATTGCCCGCTCCTGTCGGCTTTTTTAAGTATCCATATCAATATGCCGGCTTTCAAACCAGGGTTTGACATGAGGATTAACACAATTTTTAGGCCAAATGCCTTGGAGAATTCCCTTAACTTCAGCTATACCCTTTTTAGAACACTCATTAATGGCTTCAAGAGAAATAGCACCTGCATGGGGCGTCAAAATAACATTTTCGAGTCCGAAAAATGGGCTTTCAACTGGACCCTTGGGTTCCTTGAAAACATCCAAATGTCCATAAACGTCTATCCCCGCGCCGGCAATCCATTTCTCCTTTAAAGCTTTTGCCAAAGCCAATTCGTCTACAATCAAACCCCTTGCCATATTAATCAGTATTGCGCTTTTTTTCATCATCTTAAGTTCCCGTTCGCCGATTAAATCCATGGTTTGAGGAGATAATGGAATCAGTACAACAACATAATCGCTTTCTTGCAACAGTTTCTCTAATGAAACAGGTTCAACACCGAAATTCTTTTCTATTTCCGGGTTGACATTCCGGTGGAAATCGATGATTTTCATATTGAAAGCTTGTGCTCTTTTAGCAACTTCCCGGGCAATATTTCCAAAACCTATTAAACCTAATTTTTTACCGGCGATACGGGAGACGTTTTCCATCGCCGATAATCGCGCGGTGTTCCATTCTCCGGAACGCATCTTTTTATTCATGTCTGGCAGTCTTCGGGCCAGACTTAAAAGAAGCGCCATCGTATGTTCGGCCATTTCATTCAGACAAAAATCCGGTACATTGACTACGAAAATCCCTCGTTCAGTAGCGGCTTCAATGTCTATTTTATCGGTCCCTACACCGTACCTGCAAATAACTCTGCATTTTTGAAGGTTACGAATCACATCCCGCCCAATTTTGGCAACATTAACAAATAAGACATCCGCGTCTTGCGAAACATTAATTATCTCCCCGGGACTGGTCCCCTCGATTTCCACAAGTTCATCAATTCCGGCGGCTTTTATCCATTTTCGTTCTTTATCGCTGATGGGAAGAATCGTTGCATTCAGTCGTACCGCTTTAATCTTTTCCAATTTAACATCACCCGATCAATTGGATTTTACTAAAATTCGCATGAACAATTTACGCTATTTTACATTTATTATGAGACTCATAATGAATCTGTCATCTTCACTTGATTTCTTATACCGGCGATATCTTTTCTTTGGTGTCAATGCCTAGAACTAGTTTTTTGTATTTGTAATAAAGGTTTGCAACGTATTCTTCATCAAACGCCGTTTTTTTTATGTCTTCAATCTGTGATAAAATGTGATTGATATTTTTGGTATGCAGATCGCCTTTTTGTAGTAAATATTCAGCGTAATTTCTATGAAGATTATAATTGGCAGATAGTGCATAGGCGGCTGAATAGCCCCATGATTCAAGTTTTTTTATCCGAACAATATGCTCATCAATCGCTTCTAATACGGGATTTATATTATATTTTGTTTCATTGTAATATTTATTTAAATAATTTATCATCAGTTCAATACATAAGTTTCCCGGCGTCCTTCCCATTCCTAGAAGAGAACCATCGATTACACAATTGCGATTGTTTGAACACATAGCCATGAAATCCTGGGCCATGGAATAAGAGAGGGACAAATTCTCATGTAGATGTAATCCAATAACAATAGACTTATCTAAATTGTTTTCAATTAAAAGATAAATCCTCTGCAGATCATTTTTAGTCATTGATCCGAACGTATCAACAATCGAAAACGCATATGGCTTTATGTCATTTATTTTTTGGATAAGTTTTAAAATATTAATATCAGAATATCCCATGATATTAATAGGATTGCAAAAACATTGATAACCTTTTTTGATTACTTCTTTGCAAAATTTAAGCCCCTCATCCACATCATAATCATGAAAAGTAACGCGAATAACCTCAATGGTTGTGCCATCATTCGGTCCCAGCTTTTTTACATCATATTGATTATGCAACGCCATCGCTGTAAATTTTGTATTGGCACTATATTTTGGCAAAATGGCTTTTATTTCCTCAACATTATTAAATAGAGTACTATTACGGTCATAAATACAATTTCGCAGAAATCCAATTTCAATATAATCAATTTGGGACTCTATCAGATAGGTAATAATACTTTTAATGGTTAGAAATCCAAATTTCCAATTGTTAATATAACCGCCATCCCTTAGAGTACAATCCAACAAGTTGACAGTGCCCATGATGAAGTCCCCTTTCTAATTGTATTTGAAATTATTTTTACAACTTCAAGGCAAATAATCTTTCAATAGCCGTTTCCCATTGGTTTCTGTTTTTTAATAAAATCTCAATAAATTCACGGACAGCCCCATCTCCGCCCTTTTTCGATAGTACGATATCGCAATAATTTTTTACCTCTGGTGCTGCGTCGAACGGACATGCACAATATCCAACTATTTTCATGGCAGGTAAATCGTTTAAATCATCTCCGACATATGCTAGTTCATCTTTTGAAATGATATTTCGCTCCATAAATTGCTCCAGATACGCTTTCTTATTATGTACTTCTTGAATAACATATTTCACTTTCAGTTCATTTGCACGCTGTTCGACGCTATGACTTCTTCTGCCTGTTAAAATCATGAACTCGATTCCCATTTGTTGGGCCAATAAAATTCCTGCTCCGTCCTTAATGGAAAATTTCTTCGTTTCAACCCGTTTGTTGTCGATGTATATACCGCCATCAGTCATTGTTCCATCAACATCCAATACAACTATTTTAAGATTCATATAATCCAACTTATCACCTGCTTTATAAAGAGCTCTGTAAAATTCGCGGACACGCTCATTCTATTGGCATTTCTACCATTTGTTATCCTTTATTTCTCTCTATTTATCCTCCTTTCGATGGTAACAATATCGCCCACCGATTTACAATAAATTTATATTATGGTAAAATTAAACATGGAAAAGCTGATAGTGATATCACTATTTGCTGCCAACCTGCAAATCATTGCTCCAGCCAAGAAGTTAATGATTTGCAGGTTTATTTTTTTTTATCCAGAAATGATTATGATGCAAGTAAACGCAGATATATTTTTTAGAAAATATATTTATAATAATATTAATTTTACCAATTTTTCCATAATTTGTCAAGCGATGACCATTTCTAAAATTACCGCCGTTTATCTGTGAGGGAAACCAAAATCTTGGCCTGCTTGAAATTTTCCAGAAAGACTATTTAGTTTCGAAACGAAAACCCGAGAAAACATCTTTGAAGAAAATTAAAATAGTTGGGAGAGTGAAGTAGAGGAAAAAGACCAGAAAATTTGGTTAATTCGCAGGCGCAGATCGTCTTGTTTCTTTTCCATCTACCGGGTTGATTGCGGTTAAAGTATCAAACCAACTTCAGTAGCTATAGGTATTGCCACGGTAACAAGCTTTACATTATGGAATCAAGTGCAAGAGCGTTTGAAACAAGAGTATGTAATCTCAAAGAATAAAGTAACTCAAATAGCAGAAAAAGCCGCTCGGTACGGCGAAGTTTATTACATCCATCCCCGGCTCGGCCAGGGAGCTTTTCGTGTAATGGTAACTGAAGCCTATCAGAGAAGATGCGCTATAACTGGAGAAAAAACTTTGCCAGTTTTGAATGCGGCCCATATTAAGCCTTATGCAGAAGAAGGTCCTCATGAAGTTCGGAATGGATTGCTGTTACGGGAAGATTTGCATACGTTAGACAACAATATATAGAATTTTGCCTCATAATTTAGTCCGCCCTCATTCTATCTTTCTCCCCCGGGGAGAAACGAATTGCAGTTCTTTGCAGGTATTTGGTTTAGTGCTGGTTGTTTTTGTTTACTTTTTTGACAGGATCTTCGTTTCTCCCGATGTCGGGAGAAAGCAAGTATGAGGGTTAGAACTCCATGATAATACTTACTTTAAACGCATTTTTTTACTGCGAAAGTGTGAGATACGTTATTTAATTGGGGTTATATGACCATTACTAATCAATTTGCAATGATTAAATTTATTGGAACGCAAATTGATCTTCTGATTATCATGTGGAAGTCAGTAAAAGGTTCAAAGAAGATTACGGCAATGGGCTGAGAAAGCAATTGCTGATATTACCGGGAAATGAAGCGGACAGGCCGTCGAGGGAGTTTATTGATTGGCTATGAGAAGGTGTATGCGTCGTAAAAAGTTTAAACTTCAAAGGGTAAAGGGTGAAAATGAAAAAGGAGGACTGTTATGAACGACATTAAAGAATCGCATCCCCACCTCGGAAGAACTTGCCTGCGGAGCGAAAATCTTTCATCACTTCCAAGCACTGTGCCCAAAGACCAAAATCTTCACCGTCGGTGTCAAAGCAAACCATATTTTAGCGAAACTAAATATCCCGCGCACGCGCGCCTTTTCCCATCTACCTCATCCGGCCAATGGATATGCCAATCAAATTCGGGAGAGGGTAGAAAAACAGGTGGTAAGTGGGTGAACTAGATTAAGACGGTATAAAAGCGAAAAAGCAAGAGACTTTTTAAGTCTAAGTGTCAGGTACGTTGGAAGAAGGTAAGGCTAATGAATGCCGACAGGGGACGTCACCCACTCCCCTTGCAACCCCTAGGGCCAAAGGGTATGGCCGCATACCCTTTGGAATCCCACGGCCCGGGGGCAAATCCCCCGGGATCCCCCTCATCGCCCCGGCCATCCAGTTGCCGGGGTAGGAGTTTTTGATTTGGTTGACGCTGCCCTCGTGGCAGCGTCTTCTATATGGTTCTGAGGGCCGACGGCAGTTTTTCATCCACGAAAAGATGCCGCGCCGCCGACATCCTTGATCGGCGGTTTGGGATCTTTCAAAGTGGTCTATAAATATTGGGATTCAAGAAGTTTAATAGACCCAATATTTAAGCGCAAGAAAAAGGCCTAAATAATTAGCTCCGACATGGTCAATAGGACGTTGACCACGCGGCTTTAAGCCACGATGACTTTAGCCGTCGGCCAGCAGAATGACCCAAGAAGACGACTACAGGGATGTAGGAGTCTGTTAAATTGCGCAAGCATTCCTTCGACATTCAAGGATGAATGTCACGATAGAGGGGAATCCCTGGGGGCTCAGCGGCATAGGCATCTTGACAAAGCGCGTTTCCCCTCGCTCTTCAGGAGAGGGGAGAAAAGGGGAGAGGTCAGGCGGGATTTCAAAAGGGAATTTCCGGCTACAACCCTTGGCCTTTGAGGTGCAGGAGGGCAGGTGGCGCCTCCTGTCGACAACGACGCCGACTTCTTTGATTGGCAATTGTTGCTCTTTCACCGCCTGTTCCCAAAGACCCAAATCTTTGCCGTCGGAGCAAAAGCAAACCACATTTTAGCGGAACTAAATATCCCGCGCTCACGCGCCTTTTCTGGTCGACCCCATCCGGCCAACGGACACGCCAATCAATTTCGGGAGATGGTAGAAAAACAGGTGGGGAGTAGGTAACTCAATTTGATATATGCTTTTAAACGAATGTGGAATGAATACCGAGTGGATGCCGACAGGGGACGTCACCCAGCTCCCCGCGTGTGCTTTGGCACGCGACAACCCCTAGGGCCAATTGCTCACATGCAACGAGAGCCGAGCTATTGGGTTAATAGAATGAACCCAAATTAAAAAAGCAAAGATTGTTATAAACAAAAATCTCGTCATATGACGGGATATCTTTCTATAATTTTCAGGGTTATTTTTTCTTCCAAACTTATCAAGTTTTCCATCTATATAAGCTGCAACTAAATTGTTTAAAACTTGTACCAATTTCGGAGATTATATCAAGTCAAAATTAATGCGATATACTATTTTGTATATTGGATGCTTTCTGCCAACCATGAATTTGTCTCTGAATGCCCCAGGTCAGGATTAAACAAATCAACCCGAATATGATAAAAATCAGGTTCAGTCCCAGATATGTACCAATGATTCCGGATAGGAGAGGGGCGCAGAATAAGCCGACAGTCCGTGCTGTCTGTTGCATCGCATAGGCC
>JAEZKW010000100.1 GCA_023415375.1 Bacillota bacterium | reverse complement strand
TTTGGGCCAATCTGGTGGCCCGTTGTATGTATATGACCGGAGTCCGGAAAAATGATGTCTTCCAAAATACCATGGGTTACGGGCTCTTTACCGGAGGATTGGGGTTTCACTATGGCGCAGAGAAGGTCGGAGCGCTTACGATTCCTACTGGACCCGGTAACAGCAAACGTCAAATTTGGTTTATGCAAAAGTTTGGAACGACTGTGGTCCACATTTTGCCCAGTTACGCTTTAAGGCTTTTTTCCAACTTTACAGAGCTCGATATGGATCCCAAACGTGATTTGAAGCTGAAAATCGCTTTTATTGGTTCGGAACCCCATAGTGAGGGACTACGAAGGCAAATTGAAGACCTTTATGGAATCAAAGCTTTTAATTCCTATGGATTGTCAGAAGTTTGCGGTCCGGGAGTGGCTTTCGAATGTCCATACCAAACGGGAATGCATATCTGGGAGGATTATTTTTATGTTGAAGTCATCGACCCCAAAACCGGCGAATCATTGCCTGACGGTGAAGAGGGCGAGCTGGTGTTGACGACGCTTCGGAGAGAAGCGATGCCGGTCATCCGTTACCGAACCGGAGATTTAACCAGAATTTTGCCTGGTTCGTGTGAGTGCGGGCGGACCCACCGGCGAATCGACCGGATCAAAGGTCGGGCCGACGATATGCTGATTATCAATGGGGTTAATATTTTCCCGGTTCAGATCGAGCAGACGATTATGAAAATTCCGGGAGTCGGTCATAATTACCTGATCGAGATTCATAAAGAGAACTATATGGACAAACTATTTGTCAAGATAGAAGTCGATAAAGAAATTTTTGAAGGAACCTTGGCGGGTCTCGCCAGCCTTCAGCATAAAATTGTAGAAGAACTAAAAACGGATTTGGTGGTATCACCCGTTGTTGAACTGGTGGAACCAGGCAGCCTGCCGGCGGCTGAAGGAAAGGCTAAACGGGTTTACGACCTACGGGAAGATTAAACGAGGCTGTCAAAAAGTATTTCAAAATCAATAAGATATACAGTAGCATCATTGATCAACAGAACATTATATATTGTATATCTTTATCGTTCGCGCGGACGCGCGCAAATTGCTTTTGGGACAGCCACATAACGAGGGGGATGTGTTATGGCTTTTCATTTATCAATCTTCGTTCAAAATAAACCGGGGCAATTGGAGAAGATTACCAAGATTTTGGCTGACAATCAAATTAATTTAAAAGCCTTTTCAATGGCAAGTGCCGGTGATTTCGGCGTTGTCAAGGTGGTTGTCGGTGACGTTGAGAAAGCGTATCAGGTTTTAAAAGGGGAAAATATTACTGTTTCCAAGCGAAAAATCCTCATCGCCAAAGTGCCGGATCAGCCTGGCGGCTTATACAATTTACTGAACATTCTATCATCGAATAAGATAAATATTGAAGACTGTTACGGATTTGTGATTGAAACCCGTCGTGAAGCGGCTATCGTTGTTGAAGTGGAGAAATATCCATTGGCTGAGGAGATTTTGCGATCAAATGGGGTGGAGATTTTAACCGATCAAGATTTAAACCTTATATGAGGGTTCATTGAAGGAATATGTAGGTAAAAAGCCTGTAAATCCTCTTTGCGATAGGAATTATAAAGAAGCTCTGCCTACCGTCAATAGGGATTTACAGGACTATTCGAGATTTCGAAATGAAATGTTGTACCAATTTGTTAACTGGCTGGTTGACAAGACAATTGGTTTCTGCGCGACGTTATAGCCCAATTGGATGTACTTGCGAATCACGGTTGGATTAAAGGCCACTTTATTCTGGGGAAATGGTTTCTCCGGCGTAATGATTCGTAAAGGAATTCTTTTTTTAAGGGGAAAGCTTCGGGTATCCTGATTGATGGCATTGGCTAGTTGTAAATCTTTGGCTGCAATTGCATTCATCAGAATTGCAGTCATTTGATTCAAGTTTTTTAAAGGACCTCTATAGGGTACTTCGGGAAGTACCGGTTCTAATTTGGAATTGACGGGATAGGTTGTAATGACCACTATCTCATCGGGATCTTCATCAAAAACAGTTCCCAGCGGAGTAATATCACGTAGGCCGCCATCATACCAGTGCTTTCCACCAATCGGCACTCCGGGAAAATAGAAGGGAATACTGGCACTTGCCACAACATAATTTAAAAAATCTTTTCGTATCTCCGGAGAGCGGGAATCGGCATAAAATAGCTCACCATTTTCCAGTGCCACAGTTGTCACTTTAACCATGGTTGCCGGGTCAAATAACAAGTCTAGATTGATGTTCTTCTTTAATATCTGACGCAATCCCACCGGATCATATAAGGATTGACCGAAAACTAAATTCAATAAACCCAAGCTATTTTTACGGTAAACGGATCGATAACCTCGAATATCAAGCCAAAGCTTTTTCAGTTGCCGGGTCCGGATAATCAATTCCTCGCGATTGCGGGCTTGGCCCAAAATGGCAACATTCAGTGCGCCAATACTGGTTCCGAAGAAACATTGAAAATCAAATCCCGCTTGGTTTACCAGATAGTCTATTGCGCCAACCTCAAAAGCTCCTTTTTCACTACCACCGGATAATATCAAGGCCCGTTTCAAATGGCATCACTCTACTTCTATTGTTTTAGTTTAGGTTATCAATAAATAATATTAATAAAATCTAAAATGAGTGACTTAACTTCATGCCTTGGCCTAGAAAGTTATGATTATGGGCATATTGAAGAGAATATTTCCGGCATTCAGGTGGTTAAAGCTTTCAATCACGAAGAGGAAGTTGTTCGGGAATTCGACGAGGTAAACGGGAAACTCTGCAAAATAGGGATTAAGGCGTAAATTTGGTCTGGCTATATCATGCCGTTGATGAATGTAATCAACAATGTCGGTTTTGCGGTTGTGGCCGGAGTCGGTGGCGTTTTGGCAGTTAATCGTATGATCACGGTGGGAGTGATCGCCAGTTTCTTAAGCTATTCCAGGCAATTT
>JAEZKW010000066.1 GCA_023415375.1 Bacillota bacterium | reverse complement strand
ATATCTCTCAAAGCATCTCCCACCAGATTCCAGGATAACACAAACAGGACAATTGCCATACCGGGATAAATAACGGTAAACCAATACTTGAGTACATCCTTTTGCTCTCCCAGCATCCAGTTACGTGCAAAGTTAATCATCTGACCCCAGTCTGCATAGCCCTCGGGTGCCCCGAGTCCTAAAAAACTCATTGAAGAAGCTACAATAACAACCGAGCCCAAGGACATGGAAGCATGAATAATAACCGGGAAGATGGTATTGGGCAGAATATGCCGGGTAATGATTTTGAAATCACTGACTCCGATGGCCTTCGCCGCCAGTACATATTCTTCTTGTTTTACAGCCAATATATTACCCCGGATTAGGCGGGCATAACTCATCCATCCAAATAGAATTAGAGCCATCATCACACTATTTAAACCGATCCCGAAAATTACCGTAAAGATGACTGCAAATACAATTGTCGGAAAACTCATGAAAATGTCGGTAAAACGCATCAGCAACTCGTCCAATTTGCCCCCATAGTAAGCCGAGATTGATCCAAGGGTAATGCCGATCAGGGTACCGAAAAATACCACAATTAGACCGACTTTCAAGGCAGTCCTGGTTCCCCAGACAATTCCGTAAAAAATATCATATGAACCCTGAGTTAAACCAAAAATGTATTCCGCAGAAGGTGGGGATGGTTCCAAGGTCCAACCGCGCCGGGGAATTTGATATGGATTGGATGGGTCATGGGGCGGCGCAAGGAATGGCGCGGCCATAGCAATAAAGATAAACATCAATAATAAAATGATTCCCGCCAAAGAAATGGGATTTCTTAATAAACGCTTGATGATTTTCATATTTTTACTCCAATCGTACCCTGGGGTCGATGACTGAGTATAGGATATCGACTGCCAGATTGATTAAAACCAAAAGCGTGGCATAAAAAATAAGTACCCCCACAACAGTTGGAACGTCAAGACGGGTGGCTGCGGTAGAAATTAAAAGCCCCAGTCCGGGAAAGTTGAATACGGTTTCGACAATGACAACACCGCCCAATAATCCCAGTAACATGATCCCGCTTAAAGTGGAGACAGGGATTAAAGTGTTTCGCAGAGCGTGCTTATTGATGACGGTGTTTTCGGGCAGTCCTTTGGCGCGGGCGGTTCGGATATAATCCTGGTTCATAACGTCGAGCATGGTTGACCGGGTAACTCTCAAGATAAAGGCCCACCAAAGATAGGTCAGAGTGATGACCGGGCCGACAAGATGCCGCAAAGCATCCCAAAGAATATCCAGCCGCCCGTTAAGAATGGAATCCAAAACATTAAGTCCGGTAAATTGCCGAAATCCGCCTTTCACGACCTCCAAATCGACCCAGGAGCTCAAACGTCCCGGTGGAAACCAGCCCAGAATGCCATAGCCGATCATTAATACAATTAAACCAAAGACAAAATCGGGCAAGGACCAACCGATGATTGCAAAAATTCGCGTGGTGTGATCAATCGGTTGGTTGTGATATTTCGCCGACAATACTCCCAGCATAACTCCGCCTATAATGACCGGAATTACGGCAAATAAGGCCAACTCCAAGGTGGCGGTAAACCGGATGCGAATAGCCTCAGCCACGGGCATGTGACTGGACTGTGACCATCCCAAATTGCCATGGGCCAGATTACCAAGCCAACGAAAATACATTTTATGCAATGGGTCGTTCAGATGATATTTTTGAACCATCGCCTCCAGATTAACCCGTTTTTCGGCATCAGGAGAGGGCAGATAAGTCGCCAATCTGGCCCATGGTCCCATCGAATTGATCATTAGAAAAATGACGATCGAGATACCAACCAAAACCGCAGGCAATAACATTAGCCGCCGTAAGATATAATTTAACATGGATCATAGCCTCCGCATTCAATCGGCTGAGTTATCGGCCGGAAGAACGGAGAAATACTCCCGATCTTCTGGCCGGAAAACCAATTATTTTTTCTTTACTTTCGATAGGGCATAATAATCATAAAAGGCCGGACGAATTGGGTCGTTAACAAACCCCTTAACCCATGAACCCATGACCCGCCAATTTAGTTCGTCAACATAGCAAAGATAAGGCGCATATTCAAAAGCTTTCTTTTGGAGTTCGCTATATACTTTTATGCGTTGTTTTAAATCGGTTGTGGCAATACCAGCATCCACCAACGGATCGAAAACCTTTTTGGCCAACTCGACACCGGCGGTTCCGGTATATTTCGTATAATCACCAGCACTATTCAAATAAGGAAACGCAAAGTTATGCGGGTCAGCATAATCGGCTTGCCAGCCGATGAATACCATGGGAAGCTGTCCTTCCCGCCGTCTGGGCAGCATGGTCGGCCATTCCATTCCTAGAACATCCACCTTAAATTTGGGGTTAATGCTCTCCAGTCCGAATTTTAAGATTTCGGCTGCGGTTTTACGGGAGTTATTGGGGATATTATAGACCAGGGTAAATTTAAAGCCATTTTTCCAAACTTCACCGTTGAAGGCTCTCTTAAAATATTCCTCGGCTTTTTTGGTGTTGTAATTGTATGTTTCCATTTTTGTGTCGAAAAAGGATTTGAAAGAGATAGGAATCGGGCCGTAAGGAGTCGATCCTTCCCCTTTGGCGACATCCTTGATGTAAGATGCATAATCGAAGGCATAGCAGAATCCTTTACGGACATTGATATCGGAGAAGAAATTAGCCGGTATTCCCTTACCGTCCAGTTTACCGCTACCGACCAACTCGTTTCCTTCGGTTTTAATACCTTGGTTGAATATGGCCACGGTATTGGTTACCCACGGCAATTTTGTTAATACAACTACATTGGGCACTGATTCCATCTGACTGACATTTTCGGTGGGGATCCAAATGGCATCAGCCTCGCCTTGCTGAAGCATGAGTTTTTTGGTGTTGAATTCGGTCACACCATTGTTTTCGATGACTGTTTTCAATTTGGCCGGGCCGCGGAAGTAATCTTTAAAGGCTGTAAAAGTATGAGTACCGGTACTGCGGTCCCACTTAACCTGGATAAAAGGCCCGGTTCCCATCTCTTTGTCGAAGAGAGTCATCTTTTCAGTGGGGAGATCATGCCATTTTACCCAGTTTTCAGGATTACCATCCCAGTCTCCGTGTTCAATCATCCATTTTTTATTGAGAATAGCCGACCAATTAGAATCCTTAGCCAAGATTGCCAAAAAAGGCGGATAGGGTTTGGCTAAATGAAAAATAACATTATTCCCCTGTACTTCAACGGCTGCCATTACTGCTTTGGCAGTCGCCAAAAGAGCCTCTTTACTTACTTTTGAAAAATCGCCGACTTTTCCGATTTCGCAGGCATATTCGGCGATGGTACTTACACCCAGCAACGGTTCTAGCAGCATCCAGTTGGCGCCGCCGTTGGGATCAGCCAGCATACCCCTTTCAAAGGAATATTGAACATCCTGGGGGGTTAAAATAGCTCCATTATGGAATTTCACCCCTTTCCGTATCGGGAAGGTGTAGGTTTTACCGTCTTTGGAAATTAATCCATTGGCAGCAGTGGGAACTTTGGCGGCCAATAACGGCTCAAACTCGGTTATGCTGCCCGGCTTATATTGAACCAGATTATCGTAGCATTGGAATATGATTCCGCCACTGGCTACGTCATAGGCTTTGGCGGGATCCAGCGTCTCGGCGTCGCCATTTCCCAAGAAAGTAAAGGTAGTGGCATCAAAATTGGCAGCAAAGGCTAAAGAACAAATGAACACAATGGCAATTGCAACTAAAAATATCCGAAAATTCATTTTCATAAAAATACCCCCCAAATTTTATTTTTAAGCGAATATCTATCGCCTGCATGGCACAAGCGTATCCTTTCACCCCCCCTACAAATCATTTGGCAGTTTCGTGCTTCAAAGTTAATTAGGCGGAAACCCTGACTCCCTTTAAGGCCAAATTTTCAGCGAGATGGCATGAAGTGTAATGATTTGAATTATCCGTAAGCGGTTTTAAGAGCGCGGGTTCGTTTTTGCAAATCGCCTGGGCGTACCGGCAACGGGGATGAAAATGGCAACCCTTGGGCGGATTGGAAGGGCTGGGCACATCGCCTTCCAAAATGATTTGTTCGAATTGAAAATCGGGGTCCGGAACAGGGATAGCCGAAAAGAGGGCTTCCGTATAGGGGTGTTTGGGGTTGGCAAATAATTCATCGACTTCGGCCAGTTCGACAATCTTTCCCAAATACATCACTGCAACCCGGTCGCAAATATAATTGACTACACTCAGGTCGTGAGATATAAAAAGATAAGTTAGGCCAAGTTCAGCTTGTAAATCTTCCAGTAGATTAATGACCTGAGCCTGAATAGAAACATCGAGCGCTGAGACAGGTTCGTCACAGATAATTAATTTTGGATTAAGTGCCAAAGCCCGTGCAATACCGACTCTCTGGCGTTGGCCGCCACTGAATTCGTGGGGGAATCTTTTCATATGTTCGGTGGAAAGCCCGACCGATTTTAACAATTCGGCCACCCGGTCATAAATCTCGAATTTGCTCTTGATTCCATGGGCCATCAGAGGCTCGGCGACTATTTTTTCAATCGTTAAACGTGGATTCAGTGAAGAATATGGATCCTGAAAGATAATCTGCATATCTTTTTTTAGTGCTTTGATAGAGTCTTTATTCACCGGAGTCTTTATTCCATTCGGATAAAAATCAACGAGTCCTCCGGTTGGGCGTTCCAGTTGTAAAATGCAACGGCCAGTTGTTGTTTTGCCGCAACCGCTTTCTCCGACCAGACCCAGGGTCTCGCCGGCTTTAACATCAAAATTGATATCATCGACCGCTTTCACCCAGCCGACTGTTTTACGAAGGATTCCTTTTTGAATCGGGAAATATTTTTGGAGATTCTTTACTTCGAGTAAAGTATTATTGGGTAAAATTATAGAATCTTGATGATTGTCAGTGTAATTACTCATAGAGCCAGCACCTCACTAAATGATCATTATCTTTTCTGAAAAGTGGCGGTTTCGTTGCGCATTTTTCAAAACTGCGTTCGCATCGGGGTTGAAATGAACAACCTCCCGGCAGGTCAAAAGGACTGGGAACTGAACCGGGGATGGGGATTAAGGATTTTTGTGCACGTATTCCAAGAGTCGGAATAGATTTTATTAGGCCGGAAGTATAGGGATGAAGAGTTTCCTTCATGATTTGGCGGACTGTACCTTGTTCGACTATTTTACCCATGTACATAACGGCAACTTCATCACACAGCTTGGTGACGACTCCCAGATTGTGAGTGATCATCATGATTGACATATGATATTCCTGTTGCAGCCGTTTCATGAGGTCAATGATTTGGGCTTGAATTGTAACATCCAGGGCCGTTGTTGGCTCATCGGCAATAAGTAAATTGGGATTGCAGGATAGGGCCATCGCGATCATCGCCCGTTGGCGCATGCCGCCGCTTAGGCAATGTGGGAAGCTTTTGACGTTTTCGGCAGGGTTGGGGATACCGACTTTGGCAATCATATCGGTGGCGACGGTCCAGGCTTCTTTCTTGGATATACTTTGGTGGTGCTGAATGGCTTCTACAATCTGCTCGCCGATAGTAAACACCGGGTTTAAGGAAGTCATCGGCTCTTGGAAAATCATGGCAATCTCATTTCCGCGAATACTTTGCATTTCGGCGCTCATTGGATCGAAAGCGCTAATATCTACGACACCTTTATTTTCACTATGGAAAAGGATCCGTCCGTTACGGATTCTCCCTTTTGGTCGGGGGAGCAATTGCATAATCGAAAGGGCGGTGATACTTTTTCCGCAACCGCTTTCACCAACTATACCCAAGGCTGATTGCCTGTTAATCTCCAATGAAATGCCATCAACAGCTTTTACGGTACCTTCCTCTGTTTCAAAATAAGTATGCAAATCTTTGATTTTTAGAAGAGTTTCCAGGTTCATTTCCAATGTTGAAGTAGTTTGTGTCTGAGGCTCCACTTTTGAAATATTCATAAGCTATACCCTCCGTTTAAAAATCAATATTCTATGATATCGATAATTATTAATTGCTTTTTGAAGGTTATGAATTGAACCAAAATGGTTAGCGAATATTTCTAAATCCCTTAAAATCAATATTTATATATTAATAAGTTTATAATTGTGATGGAAAATTTATGTAATATTAATGTTGGTATAATAATACAGAAATGAATAGAAATCAATGCGCAAAACAGATAGAAAGTAGTCTTCTAGTGGCAATACACAAAATGTTTACCCATATTTTGGACACACCACATTTTTCCAAATGTTTTTCGGTATCTTATTGATACTGAAGTAAAAACTAAAGTAGGGTGAGTTGATGCCGAGGAAATCGAAGAAAAAAGGCCGTGTTGGTAGAAATAAACCGCGTAAACTATTACGACTATTGGTGGGGCTAATATTACTGATCGGTTTTGTGTTTATTACTGCAATTTTTTTTAATCCGCTTGTCTGGAGGCTCGACCTTAGGGCGGAACTCAATAAAAGTCGATTGGCCTCAACAATATATGATCGGGATGGTGCGGA
>JAEZKW010000382.1 GCA_023415375.1 Bacillota bacterium | reverse complement strand
AGGCCAAAAGCCTGTCCTTGTTCCAATGTGTCCCCGACTTTACTATGGCAAACTACTCTCCGTGCCAGTAACCCAGCAATTTGATGAACCAAAATTCTTAATTGATCATTTTGGATACCGATGGTGTTCCGTTCATTGACAAGCCCGGCTTCTTCTTTGTAAGCGGGTAGGAATTTTCCCTCGGTATATTTTAGGTATACAACTTTGCCCGAAATCGGACTGCGGTTAATATGGACATTGAGTACAGAAAGAAAAATAGTAACTTTTTTTACCCGGGTATGAAAAAATTCTTGATCATCGTATTCAGTGACGGCCATCACCTGACCATCAGCCGGAGACAGTATATGGAGAGGATTATGGATAACATTGCGCTCCGGGTTTCGAAAGAAAAATAATACAAAAATTAATAATGCCAACGGAATCAAAGCTACATACGGTAAAAAGTAACCGATTCCAATGACCAGAATGAATAATACGGCAGCATAGGGTACGACTTCTTTAACAAAACGGATTTTAATCGTTACCACTCCTTCTGAAGCTTAAAACCATAATAAGTTTACAAGTTGTTTTGAATAGGTTTGTTTCTTTTAAAAGATAATTTCTTAATTTTTAAAGGTACATTCATGGTCACAGTTAAAAACGCCGCTACGAAAGGCAAAATATTAGGCCATATGAAAAAACTTAGCGGTATCAATAAACCGTTTAAAGTAATTGGAGTGCCTCTAAAATAACCATCAAATTTAGTGACATTAAACTTTGCAAGGCGTAAAATACCGGATGCTACGATCAAGATAAAAAGTAAGAACGTAATAACATTGGGAGATACACTTGCGATCAGAAAGCCAGGGGCTATTCCAAAAGAGACTAAATCACAAAGAGAATCAATTTCCCTACCAAAATCGGAAGAGGAATGAAACCGGCGGGCGCAAAATCCGTCTAACCCATCAGTGCAAAAGGCAGCTATCATCAGGATACAGGCAACATTGTAAATCTGAATATGGGCATAATATATAGCCAATATACCAAGACTTGCATTGAGTAAACTAACAATGACCGCAAGAGAAGATTTGATTTTTTTAATAGTCTTTTGCATGAAACACCTTTTCCAAAATTTATTTAATTATTTTCCGTTCAAAATCGTTAACTTTCAAATTCTAATTATACCATTGTTCGTAAAAAAAATTAAACAAAAATTTTAACAGGGTTTTTTTACCAGACAATGTAGTTTATCGGTTTTTTTGTCATTTGAATCAATACTTTTTTTTAGTTTTCCAAAGATTTTTTATGTTAAGGACGCCTTTAATTTCTCTTTAGATTAAAATACTAATAATTTCGTGAATTTCCTTCTTTATCTTGAACCCAAAAATATATGAAGACTATCCAGATATTTTTAAAAGATGGAGAATTTTTTGCCAAGTCGAGAGGGCCCATTCCCTTTTTAAGTACATTGGTTTCATGGAAAACACAAACTGGTGAATATTCAAAAAACCCTTTTGGAATCCTACATAGGATAATCCTCATGGGGGCTCACTAGATGAAAAAACTTAAAAGTGCATTTGTATGGTCTTTGTTATTATGGCTAGGAATCGTTATCCCTTGTTATGGAGAAAATCCTTGGCTCGTTCGGATAAATGTTCCGGAATTCAAACTATATCTATATCATGCCAAGGACCTATATCAGAAATTTGATGTGGCTGTTGGAAAGCAAGATACCCCTTCACCATTGGGAGATTTTTGGATTATCAATAAAGTACTCGATCCCACTTGGTATCCTTCCGATGGGCGAGTACCAGTTCCACCCGGTATTAAAAATCCTCTAGGAAGGTATTGGATGGGGCTAAATATTGAAGGTTATGGGATTCATGGCAACTCAGCGGCTTGGTCTATCGGGACCCCGGCATCTTTAGGATGTTTTCGCCTCCATAATAATGATATTAAAAAACTCTTTGAGATAGTCCCGGTAGGAACCCCGGTTCAGATTGTTTATGAGATCGTTCATGCATCCATTGATCAAAACAATACAGCCTGGATCGAGGCTTTCCCGGATATCTATAAATGGAATAATCTTGAGAGTGAGAGTTTTAGAGTTCTTCATGAACTAGGATGGAATTATGAACCCCATTGGAAGGCGTTAGCAGAGCTTTTACAGGGTAAAAAGCCTTTAAAAGTCGAAGTTCCAAGGACCATCAAATTCAGCGGAGAGACTTTTGACATTGATGGTTTCTATTGGCGACAAAATGTTTATATTTCACAAAAATCTTTGGAAGCTCTGGCCGTTTCATCACAGGGCGCCGATACGGGTAAACGCGACAATGATTCTTTTACAGGTTACAGCAAGCTTGATTTGAATCGTAGGACTAGAGAAAGTCCGCAATATATTTGGGATAGTGAAGCGAATACCCTGCGGATTATTCGTCCTAAAGTTTTCCTCAATGGAGTGGAATTAAGTAAATCAGCCTGCTTTGGAAAGGAAAAAGGGATTCAGGTTGATTTAAAAGCTGTAGCAACCGCCATGGGGACTAGGTTTTCCTGGGATAATGTATCAAAAGCTTTTATATGCAAAGGGGTTATGATAGGCGGAGAACCCCGGGACGGTGGGTTCTGGGTTGCTCCGGAAGTTTTAACTCAAATTTGGGGAGAACTGCGATATCATTTTGAACCTGCTAACGCAACATTGGAACTATTCATTGAATAGTCCGGTTTTATTCTTAAACCGGCCGGGAGATTTAGACTTAACAAATTTCATCGTTGGTAACAGGAAAAAAGGGTTTGGCATCAAATTTTTTAACCATTTAAAGATCAATCATAGGATTGTAGAACAATAAGTTACCTATTGTTAGATATTAGGCAACTGGTCAAATCTGAGGTGGTTAACATGAAATATCAAGCCGTACTCTTTGATTTGGACGGTACGTTACTCGATACTCTTGAAGATTTAGCCGATTCCATGAATCGGGCATTAAATCGCTTGGGATATGATACGCATCCAGTAGATGAATACCGTTTTTTTGTAGGTGACGGAATAGAGAAGTTGGCTGCCAGGGCACTGCCACTCCAGGCTTCCCAGGCGGAAGTCGAGAAATGCAGTATTGCAATGAGGGAAGAATACGACACATCTTGGGCCGATAAAACTCATCCGTACCCAGGGATCCCTCAGTTGTTGAACAGTTTGACACAACAAAATATCAAACTGGCGGTATTATCGAATAAGCCGGATCCATTGACCAAACTCATTATCAACAAATTATTGGCTGATTGGCATTTTGAACTAGTTTTAGGAGCCAGACCAGGGGTACCCAAAAAGCCGGACCCATCAGTGGCGTTAAAGATTGCCTCAACTCTCAAGATCCACCCGGAGCAATTCCTTTACTTAGGGGATACCAACACTGATATGAAGACTGCGGTGGCGGCAGGAATGTATCCGGTCGGTGTACTGTGGGGGTTTCGAACCGCCGAGGAATTATGCACTTCCGGTGCGAAGACATTGATTCATGAACCGCTGGAAGTACTGAGACTTCTGGATATACCTCACCCGGAGTGAAAGAGCATGACAACAAGCAATAATCTCAGGTTTTAAAAATATAGGCACCAAGTATTTTTTAAGTAGTCCCCCACCCCGGCAGTGCGCGTCTAGCCGGGGCTAGACGCAGCAATCGAAAGGATGAAAATTTGTCCATGGTTATTGTAATTCATTTTAAAGAACGATTACACCACGAAGGACACCGAAGTGAAATTGTAAACACCATTCCTAAAAAAACGCTTGCGTTTTTAGAGCACGAAGACTAAAGATTTTGTTTTGATTTTCTTCCGAACCTTCGTGCTCTTCGAGGTTGTAATTTTTATTTTTGACTATCTCTTAACTCAATAACTATTTTCTAAGTAGGCTTGATGCCTTATTTGAACTTAACAATTTTGGATACATTGTCACTTCTGGATCCTGACTCCTGAATACCCTGTCCTTGAATATACTTCGTTTCACATTAGGCAGGTTTGTAACGCATAATTATAAGTTAAGTTTCTTTTCCGGCGGCAGTCTCAGTCCGGTAAAAATTGGCTGCCTCCAGCAGAGATTGCTTTACACGCGCCGTTTCAGGAGACAGCAGCACATCGTAGGTTTGGGGATAACGTAAACGGCGGTATTCATCCGGGAATTGGTCAAGATTTTTTTGGGCCCTACTCCGGATTTCTTTCACAGAAATCTGTGTCGCTGTAACTTTGCCATTATCGATTAGTTTTTCATTTAATTCGCGATAATGATCGGCTTTAAAAACGATCTCTTTGATCAGGTTATCCCGATCGTGGGTTATAATTCGAGTGCTTTGAATGGGTTCATCTTCTAGATAAAGCACATCGGCTAGCGGACGGCCTTCTGCGTTATAATAGCGGATAATTTTCTTCCGTCCCGGATCGGTAATCTTGGCACTATTGGCCGAGATTTTAATCTTGGGCTCCCATCCTCGTTCTCCTTTAATTGCAACTAATTTATAAACTCCTCCTAAAGAAGCGCAATTGCTTGAAGTAATTAAGTGGGTGCCAACGCCCCAGGAATTTATTTTTGCACCTTGCCTTTTAAGTTCGACGATCAGCTCTTCATCTAATTCATTCGATGCAACAATGACCGGATTATCAAAACCGGCCTCTTGAAAAAGCCGGTAAGCTTCTTTGGACAGTTTTGCCAAATCTCCGGAGTCGAGGCGCACCGCACCTCTGCACAAAAATCCTTGCTCCCGAAGCTCTTTAAATACTTTTACAGCGTTTGGTATTCCGCTTTGCAGCGGGTCGTATGTATCAACCAATAATGTATTATTATTGGGAAATGCAGTGGCGTAAGCACGAAAGGCTTCAAATTCATTATCAAAACTCATGACCCAGCTATGGGCGTGGGTTCCTAATGTGGGGATGTCAAAAAGCTTTCCTGCCAAAGTATTGGAGGTTCCTATACAACCGCCTATTACAGCAGCCCTCGCCCCCGAAAGTCCTCCATCGGGACCTTGGGCGCGCCGTAAACCGAATTCCATAACCGGATCACCGTGAGCGGCATAACATACCCTGGCCGCTTTGGTTGCCACTAAAGTGGGATAATTTAGGGCATTGAGGATAAAGGTTTCTAAAAGTTGTAAAACTCCTAAGGGACCTTCAATCCGTAAGATAGGCTCATGGGGAAAAATAACGGTCCCTTCGGGTACCGCCCACAGGTCAATATTCAACTTTAGATTTTGGAGGTAATCCAAAAAGCCCCGTTCAAAACCTTGTTGTTCCAAGTAGTCCAAATCGCTCGGATTGAATCTGAAATTTTTGAGGAACCCTAAAACCTGTTCCAAACCGGCGGATAGAGCGAACCCGTTATGAGGCGGCAATAAACGGAAGAAATATTCAAAGCAAGCCCGCTGTTCGTGTTTATGATATTTCCAAAAGCCATAAAACATGGTAAGCTCATATAAATCGGTTAGTAAAGCGGAGTCTTTACGCTCGGACCAATCAACAGCAGTATCTTTCATCATAAGATGTTTTCCACCTCATCAGCGTTGATAATTAGAATACCGGCCCCGCGCATATCTTCAACGGCTTTTTTAGCCGTTCCGGGAGGGTTATCAACTCCTTTACAGGCGTCTTGAACCAGGTATACCTTCAAGTTTTCTTTTAAAGCGTCAAGAGCCGTGAATTTGACACAATAATCTGTTGCCAGGCCGGTTACAAAAACAGTATCTACGTTAAGTTTATGTAGACTTTGGGCTAATGGTGTCCCTTGAAAAGCACTGTAAGCTTCTTCTTCAGCAGTTGTACCTTTTTCAATGATTAGCGCGTTGAGAGTGAATAATAATTCGGGGTGAAAATCAGCGCCCCGGGTATTGGCAACACAATGGACAGGCCATGATTTGTCGGTAAACTTTGGCGGATTACCGAAACTGATGTGGTCTTGGGGGTGCCAGTCCCGGCTGTAAACGATAATGTCAAATTGAGGTATCAATTCATTGATAACGGGTACAACCTTGTCGCCTTCTTGCACGGCCAAAGCTCCTCCGGGGCAAAAATCATTTTGAACATCAATCACTAACAGAGCTGGTTTCATAACGAACACCTCACTTTAATATCGAGTAAAGTTTTCTCGAATCTTCGGTTTGTTTTGAGTTTAATCATATGAATTCTTTACCAAGATTATTAACCCTTCTTTAAGTAAAAAATTTGACATGTTTTCTATTCAATCACAAGAGTGATTGATTCATATATTACAGAAGGTGAAGTGGATCTAATAGACTTCACCTTTTTTATTTATCGATTTTTAAAAACACTTCCGATACCTTTTCATCCATGAAATGTTGAAAATCCGGATCGTTATATTCGGACCATGGTCTATATTTTACGATTGATAAAACGGCATATCCTCATAACGATTCCCTTTACCTTGCCCATTCCCGTTGTTTATAAAGAATTCCTTTTCAAATTTCAACCGGCTCGCTATGGCAATCCACTGATCACTGGTTGTTGTTATTAACCGATGAATTGCTTGCTGTACTCTTGTTTCGTTGGAGCAATTTCTTTCGGCAATCTTGGCCATCAGAGAAGGAGAGTATTTCCCAGCATATCTATTAATTGCTTCAGCCAATGCCGCCTTCCGATATGTTTCTGCTTTGGAATCAAGCTCAACCAATGTACCAAGATAGGTAGTATACCTAACTTGCCTCTCTTTCATGGATTGGAGTTCGGTTCCAATACCTCGGACACATCTTTTATAGCAGCATTAAGCCACGGAAGGATTGAATAGCCCAGGTTATAAATGAAGTTGTATCATCGAGTTTAATACCTGTTAACATATTATCACCCTCACGATCGGATTATCCTGTTAATTATGATTCCTCTTCAAATATCTGCCTATTGTATAAATAGATGTTCACTTGTAATAACTACATACTATAGATTTGAACATAAACTATATTGATTAATTCATCACTACCAAACTATACAAAGGAGGTATAATAATGGGCTTTGCTGGTGCTGGATTTGGCGGTGGCGGCTGCATTTGTATTATAATAATTTTGTTACTTATCTGCTGCTGCTGTGGTGGCGGTTTCATTTAATTTTTGATCTAAATAAAGCCGCAAAAGGATGCCTTTCTTATTTGAGGGCATCCTTTTTAAATGATTCTATTCCATCTTCCTTATCCAGCAAATTTCACAGGGAATAATAACGTTATCATATGAACAAAGTATTATTTTACACATAAATTATATAGACTCTCCTAAAACCAAAGTCAATTTATTTCAATGGATTTCCGTCATCTGAATCATTTGCGTTTGTATATTGGTGCTGACTTGTCCGAAGTCTCACATGGCGCTAAATAAAAAGGGTACCCGAATAGGTATCCTTTTATTAATGATTAAACTAGATAATCCGGCTCCCTTGGCCATATAAAACCACACATATCACACTGGCAACAGGGAATAAAATCTGTCATTGTTTGATGTCTCATGCAGACATGCCCATCTCTAGCCTTTATGCCTATATTGTTTTTCTCAGTTTTTATTATCTGCAATCCTTGACAATGATCGATAACGGTCCGGACTTCAAGAAATATCTATTACAAATGGTACAGAATTTGTAACCGAGTTAAAACCGGATTTATTAGGCGGTATTGTGGTCATCCGCGGTGCAGCATGGAGAATTGTTAATTCAAATGGGGAGGATGAGTTGGATCAAGAAAAAAAGCAGCATGAGACCCAAACTACGATTCAGGCAATACCCTATTGTCTGTGGAATAACCGTGAGCCTTGAGAGATGTTGGTTTGGATGCGGGAAAAATGAAAATAGTAGACGCACGCATCGGAACAGGATTATATTGATTTATCATAGATAGACGAATAAACCAACCGTTAAAATACCTGTAATAACAGCCAGAAAGGTGTTTTTAAAAAAGTAAGCTGTAAGGCCCGATACGATTGCCGCTAAAAAGTAATCGTTGGTGATTTTAAAATCGATGGTGCCTTGTCTGATAAAAACCATTGGGACAATCAATGCTGTTAACACTGTCGGGGCTATGAAACTCAGGTATTTCGCAAGCCCTGCTGGAATATGTTTAGGCCCGGAATAGAGTAATAATGGAAAACGAGTGCAATAGGTTGCCAAAGCTGCCCCGATTATTATCAAGGGAATATTTTGATGATTCATTGGTTATTCCTCCGCTCTTTCAGGGTTATTAAATACTTTTTGAGTAAATCGGCCAGGTATCCTGAGAAACTGGCAATAAAGACGGCAATGATAATGTACCATTTACCCGGTAGGTTTAAATAGCCCCAAATTGAAATGGTCGCTGAAACAGCTACTGCCACAATCGTTGGAAAATCTAAAATTAATGGGATGAGCATTCCGATAAAAGCCGCAGCGAAAGCAAAATCAAGGACGTATTTTACTTGACCCGGCAGAACATTTCCAAATAAAAAACCGGTCATTGTTGCAGCAAACCAAAACAGGTAGATATTGAGGCCCGAGCCTAAGAAAAATAAAGCGGAAGGCGCGTGTGTGCGCGAATTATCCTGAAAATACGAATAAGTTGCCGCATAACTTTCATCGGTTAAAAAATAGGCACTGGTTAATTTCAATCCGACCGGCTCTTTTTTGAGAGAAGGCGCCAGAGAGGCAGCCATCAAGAAATGGCGTAAGTTGATGATGAACACGGTAATGATGATAGTAAACGGATTGCCACCTTGGCTGAGCATCTGAACTGCTGTCATCTGGGAAGCACCGGCGAATACGAAACAAGACATACATAGGGTTGCAAAGAAAGAAATCCCTGCTTTCTGCGATAGAACGCCAAAGACAATTCCATATATGAATACACTGATTCCTAAAGGCAGAGCGTCAATAAACCCTTTCATAAAGGGCACGGCTTGCTCTTTAGATAATTTTTGTTTGTGAATTGTAACCATGAGGTGTCCTTTCGATTTAAATTGGATGATGGATGAGCAGTCTATAAATAATTGAATCCAATTATAACAACTATTGGAGAAATGAAAACATCCAATTGGGGGAGATCAAGTACCCACCATTTGATGAATATCGGGTTAGGAAATTTAGTTGGGTGAAATTTATATTAACAGTTCTTTCCTGGCAGGTCTTTTAGTTTTTAGATAGAATACTTTAATAGAATTGTTGAAGCAGTATAGTAAAGCCGGTTTACCAAAAGTGAATGTTTTATTCACAGGCAGGGAAACCGGTTATTATTATAAGGAGGGTCATGGTTTCAGGATTCAAAGAATTTGGTCACCGGAATTAGACACTAAATAAAAAGGGGTGTTTATGATGGGCTGGACTTTGGAGAATGGAGTGCCGAAAGATGTAGTGGCAATTGCAACAATTACCGATTGGGTTGTATTTTATTCCAAAGCAAATGATCAGATTTATTTCTATTCGACAAATCCTGGAATTTTGGGACTAACCAAGGAAGAACTTTTGGAGTTTGTCCGGGTGATGGGGGAACATCATCAGACGTTGCAATGAAGGAATATAATGGAAACCAAATGAAATGAAGGGTAAATAGGGCTGCAGAATACATTAAAAGCCAACCTTATTGTATGTTGCCTGGAGTCAAGGTTTGGAAAGAGGCCGTCTTGGAAGAGGCGGTCTTTTTTTATATGGAAAAAGGAGTAATGAAGTTAAATTCTTCTAATGAATAGCGGTTTTTGAAGGCCATGGATTCTACTAGGCTAGATTACTTATAAAGTCTCTAATAACTTTTGGGCAAAAAGGGGTATCGTATGAATTTATATGTTAATTTCATGATGCGTGTCATTGACTATATCGAGGAAAATATTCAGGAGAATATCACATTAACAAGCATTTCAGGGAAATTTAACATCTCAGAATATCATTTTGATAGACTCTTCAATGCTATTGTGGGAAAAAATTTTAAGCAATATATTCTCGGCCGTAAACTGACAGCCGCTATTCATAAGCTTAACTCCACAAATGATTCAATTATTGATGTGGCTATGAGTTTGGGATTCCAATATCCGGAGGTCTTTAGCCGGGCATTTAAAAAGCAGTTCGAGATTTCCCCAAGAGATTATCGCATCAATAAACCGAAATTAAAAACTGTTGATAAGGCGGAGATTATACCGCGCGAAATTATGAATTACATGGGTGGAGTGATTTTAAAAGCTGTTTACTCCTATCTCGAACCCTTACAATTGGCTGGAGTTACAATCGACGTGGACATCAATGACTCAAATTATGGATCCGTTTTAAAAAAAGAAAGTGATAAATATCTGACTTTATCTCATAACTTATCCGGTTTCGATCATGAAAAATTTTATAGTGCCGTTAGCTGTCATGGCGACGGAGGAAGTAAGTATACCGTTTTCTCAGGGAAAAGAGTTCTTCAAAAAGACGCGGTCCATGTTTTCGAACAGCATGAATTGCCGGGTGGATGGTATGCAGGTTTTGTCTACCAAGGAGATATAATTGAAATTCGTTCGAATTTCGAAAAAGATTTGTTTCGTTGGATTGCAATGAGGGAAATCGAGCTAAACCCAAATGGGGTAGGGATGATTTCAATTTATAACAAGGATTATGAGGAAACTCAAATCGTGGATATTCTGGTTCCTGTAAAATCACCTCAATAATTAAGGAAAAAATAATCGTTCTATAAATTTCTATAGCATTGAATTGATTATAGCAAGAAATGTCATGAAAAGCCCACTTTACTAACCTAAAATTATAAGCAATGAATCATGATGCTTCGGTTAAGAATATTTTAGATGAAAGGGTGTTTTCAATGGCAAGCTTCAGAAGTTCAATATTGCGTTTTCTGATTCGAAAAACAGTTAACTGGAATAAGTCATTCGTTGAAATTAGGACAGATCTTGAACGCCTCAATAAAAAGGCTGACATTCCACAAAATATCAAAGTTCAATCTGTATCGGCAGGGGGAGTTAAGGCTGAGTTGATTGAGCCCGAGGGTGCCCCGTCTGATAAGATTGTTATATATTTGCATGGTGGTGGATATTGCCTCGGAATTGTCAATACGAACCGCGGCTTTGTGGCTAAGATCGCAGCAGGAACAGGCCTAAAAACCTTATTAGTTGATTACCGGTTGGCACCGGAAAATCCTTTTCCTGCAGCAATAGAGGACGTTATCACAGCATACAGGTGGCTGCTTAGTAAGGGTCATTTATCTCGAAATATGATCTTTGTGGCGGATTCTTCAGGCTGCGGTCTTTGTCTTGCTGCATTGATGTCTTTAAGAGATGATAAAGTGTCCATGCCAGCGGCAATGGCTTTCATTTCTCCTATGGTGGACTTAGCGGGGACTGGTGAGTCGTTTGTAACAAGGAAGGATGTAGATCCATTTCAATACTTGGACCCGCTTTGTATCATAAAGAATTATATCGGAGATAACGATCCAATGCTGCCGGTTTTATCACCTTTATTTGGTGACCTGCAGGGCCTTCCGCCAATATTGATTCATGCTAGTGATTATGATGTATTCTTAAGTGATGCGGTTAGACTTGCGGAGAAAGCAAGTGAGTCAGGCATAGAAGTGAATCTTAAAATATGGGATAGAATGTGGCATATATTCCATATGAATGCTAACTTACTACCTGAGGCGAAAACTGCTCTGGAGGAAATATTTACGTATATTAAAAACAAGATTGGTTAACCAGTGACCGATGAAATGAGAGAATCGGTTTCCAGAATGAAATATGAAATATCCGGAATGTCAGATTTAATTTTTATTCAACAAATCCTGGAATTTTGAGACTAACCAAGGAAGAACTGTTAGAGTTTGTCCGGGTGATGGGGGAACAGCATCAGACGTTGCAATGAAGGAAAATGATTGTAACGGATTATTAAAGAATAAGAAGGCGGCAAGATAAGTTGAAAACCCCCTCGTTACAATTTGCCCAATAAAGGTTGAGAAAGGGCTGTTGCAAAAGTATTTTAAATCAATGAGACATGCAATATATTGCCCCGATGGATACCGCGAACACTTATATATTGCATATCTCTATCGATATTTTTCATTTTGCGACAGCCTCTCTTTTTGCAGACAGGGAACGAAAAAACAGCTGAAATTTAACGTACTTGTAAAGAATTAAAATTCAATTTTCGAACATCACTGTAAGAAAATATTATATTACCCAAGTTCTTTATTTAAAAAAAACATGATTGCCGATGCGGGCAGTCACTTGAAAATGGGATCTTTGAATATATTGCCGGGCTCTTGCCGAACAGATGGAGGGATTATAAAAATATAGGGCGCCATGAGAAGGATCGCTGCCCCGAAGTGCAGTTTTGGCTGCCTTTAGCGTTGATTCGGTTGGCACTGCTCTGGTTACTCTTTGGGCAGTAGCAAATTGGCCTGGTTGGTAAATGACCTTGGAAACTGAATCCGGGAAATCCTGACTACGGGTCCGATTGAGGACTACTGCAGCAACAGCTACCTGCCCCTCAAAGGGTTCATCGGGAGCTTCCAGCGTGATCAGTTTTGCCAATAGCTCAGTGGTAGCTCGATCATTGGGTTTTTCTTTTGTTTGGGTTGTAGGAAACTTGTAATTTAGAGAGAGACCCAGCCGGGTATCGAATCGGCCATGATCATCGGATTGACTGCTGAAACCATTTGGATTGATTCCGGCTTCAATCATCAAAGAAAGGCCAGGCTCAATCCGGGATAAATTCCATTCCATGCCGGCGATTAGGCGTGCTTCAGGGGCTTTGGGTTCGGACGGACTTTTCGATGCTCCTTTTCCCGATACATCATCGGCTGCCAGGCCCAGGTAAAGAGCGGCTCTTTCTTTGGGATTGATTTTATAAAGGGCCGCTAACCCTATATCATTTGTATTCCATGAATAATTACC
>JAEZKW010000323.1 GCA_023415375.1 Bacillota bacterium | reverse complement strand
CGTAATTTCGAATAACTCTTTTAGCCTGAATATAAGAAGATATCAGCATGGAGAAGGTTATCCATGCTTTTTTATTTGTTTTAAAAGGCCCGCGGGAGTTATTGCTGCGGTTTTTTTATGCCCATATGATGGGCCTCGGGAATAGGTTCCAAAAAATCAAATTCGGAGAGTGATTGAAAAAATATGACATATAAAAATGCTAAAAACATGCTTCCTGACTGGCTACTACAGAAGGTCCAAGATTATGTGCAGGGAGAGATTATTTACATACCCAGACCCGAAACCGTCCGGAACGGTTGGGGGGCAGCCAATGGCACCCGTAAAAAGTATCAGGAACGTAATGCCGAAATTATCGCTTTCTATAAAAACGGCGCTGCTATTCATGAACTATCTCAACAATATAACCTGTCGGAAGATAGCATCCGGAAAATTGTAAGTGGAATGAGGGAAGGGAACGATGAGTTTTACAAAGTTCAAAGGGAAATCTAAATGCTTATTTATTTTTGTGAGGTAAAAAAATGACCAATATCGAGCAGTATGGTTGGAACGACAGTTGGCATGAATGTTTTAAGGAATATGTGGGCCTTGGATTCAAACCGGCCAGAGTTTTGGCAGAACATAAAAACAAGTACCGCTTATTTACTGAGTATGGGGAGTGTTGGGGGGAAATAGCCGGCAAATTTCATTATCAGGCAACCAGTAGGAAGGATTACCCTGCAGTGGGCGACTGGGTCGCGGTTGTACAAAGGGAAACCGAGCATTCGGATAAGGGTATAGCAGTTATTCATGGAGTTTTATCGAGAAAAAGTTTATTTAGCCGGAAGGTGGCTGGCAACACCACAGATGAACAAATCGTAGCCGCTAACTTTGATACTGTTTTGGTGATGATGTCTCTCAATAGGGATTTTAATTTACGTAAGTTGGAACGATATATTGTCGCGGCATGGGATAGCGGTGCCGTTCCTGCGATAGTGCTAAGTAAAGCCGATCTCTGCAATGATGTGGCAGAAAAGGTTGCCAGGGTAGAGGAGATAGCCCCGGGAATCCCAGTTTATGGTATCAGTTCTAGTAATGGGATCGGGATTGACCAAGTCCGGCAAATTTTTCGATCAGGCCGAACAGTGGTGATATTGGGTTCTTCGGGAGTTGGAAAATCAACCTTTGTGAATACCGTTGCCGGAGTAGAAATTCTAAAGACCGGGGCTATCCGGGAGAATGACGACAGGGGTAGGCATACAACGACTCATCGACAATTGGTTTGTCTGCCGGATGGTTCGATGGTTATTGATACGCCGGGAATGCGCGAACTTGGGATGATTGATGTTTCGGACGGAGTTAACATTACGTTCTCGGATATTGAAGAGTTGGCCGGTGAGTGCCGTTTTAGAAATTGCAGTCACACCAATGAGCCGGATTGCGCAGTTCTACGAGCTCTTGAGGAAGGAACTCTGAATGAAGACCGTCTCGAAGGTTATCGAAAACTACAAAAAGAAGTCGTTTATATGGAAGCGAAGCAAAATCAAAGATTGAAGCTGAAACAGAAGAAACGGATGAAGCAGTTGTCGAACTTCCAAAAGAGTTTTAGATTAAAATCTTGATCCAAAAACCCCGCGGGGATGTGCGGGGCAAACATTTTGGATGAATGTTGGTACATTTCGATTTCTATCAAAAGCACTACGTTGGTAGTATATCATGCAAATAGAGATCATGCAATAAAGACTATTTAAATAGCCTATACTTCAACCAAATCAACGATAGCATATCTTGAAGCTTCCGGGTAAACGGTTTTCCGGTTTCTCTTGACCCATTTTTTTTGGTATATTTTCCATATGATTTTCAAACTGATGGGAGTTAAATAATCAATGACGGATGAAGTGATTATGACCCAAAATCTTACAAAAGTGTATAAAACCCTTATCAAAGATGCCGGGTTTAAAGGAAGCGTGAAGGCATTATTCAAAAAACAAAGAGCAACCAAAGTAGCGTTAGCTGGATTCGATCTACAAATTACCCCCGGTGAAATGGTCGGATTGATCGGGCCCAATGGAGCGGGGAAAACGACATTGATTAAATTACTGACCGGGGTGATTTACCCAACATCCGGAGAAATTAAGGTATTGGGTTATATCCCCCATCAACAACAAGATGCGTTTAAAAAGCAATTCGCCGTAGTGATGGGCCAAAAAAGTCAACTTTGGTGGGACCTACCTGCAGAGGATTCTTTTTTGCTCAACAAAGAGATATATGGGATAACCGATAATGAATACCGGAGCCGTTTGGGATTTTTTTCAGAACTCTTTGATATCGGTGATTTATTGCATGTTCAAGTCCGCAATCTTTCACTCGGTGAAAGGATGAAAATGGAACTGGTTGCGGCCTTACTCCATAATCCCGGGGTGCTATTTCTTGATGAACCTACGATTGGTCTGGACGCCGTAGCTCAAAAACAAATTCGCCATTTTTTGAAGACTATGAATGAAACCAACGGAGTCACCATCATATTGACCAGCCACTATATGGAAGATATCCGGAATTTATGCCCAAGGACTATTGTGGTCAATAATGGGCGTAAAATTTACGATGGGGAATTGCAAACCCTGCTCGAACGGTACCAGGCCTATCGCCAAATCACTGTGTCATTTGAAAATGCGACCGAATTTGTAACCAATGCCCAGGTTCAATGGATTCAGAGAGATCCTTTTAAGGCGATATTTCAAATCAAAAAAGACGAAGTAAAATCATTGTTGCAACAAATCATGGCCGATTATGAAATCGATGATATCCGAATTGAAGATGAAGAAATCGGAAGCGTGGTTGAAAGGATATATGCTGCGGGGTTTGGAGGTTTACCATGAAAAAATACCTTGGTATAGCCAGTATTACTCTTAAATCCCAGCTTGTATACAGATTTGATTTGATAGCCGGGGTAGGGTTCTCGTTTATCAGAGTACTGCTGGCTTTCATCTTATGGAATACACTATTTCAGCATAAGCATCAAATCGGCGGGTTTTCATTACCAGCGATGATTACTTACTATATTATGGTTTCATTCTTTCAGAGGCTCGATACCACCGATAGTATGGTTTGGCAGTTTAGCGGGGAAATCCGGGAAGGGCAATTTACGAAATATTTGGTAAAGCCGATCCGGCCTTTATGGTATTTTAGCGTATCATGCTTTACGAAGACTTTTTTTATACTTGGCATCAATTTAATTACCACGACTCTAGTCGCCCTGCTCTTTCAAAAATACTTTATAATCCAGTTTAATACTACAGCCTGGTTTTGCGGATTGTTAATCAATTTATTAGGATTGAGTTTTTTAATTCTGTTGAATTACTGTATTGCCATCCTGAGTTTCAAGTTTTTAGAGATTGGGTTTTTTTATATGATTAAAAATACGATTATGGAATTTTTAATTGGAGTGATGATACCTCTCACTTTATTACCTTTATGGCTTCAAAAGGGGTTGCAGTTTCTTCCGTTTTATTATATTAACTATTTGCCGGCAATGTTGATTATGGGGCGTGAAACAGATAAAATCCTCCAAGCTTTATTGGTATTAGTAATTTGGAATGGATTGATGTTGCTAGCCGTATCACTTTTCTATGATGTTTTGCGTAAAGAGTATGAAGGTGTAGGAGTTTAACAATGAAGATTAAAAGGTATTTTAGGATGGCTGCCTTATTGTTTAAATTTAAATTGCAACGGCAAATGATTTATAATTTAAACTTTTGGGGAGCATTCTTTGTGGATATTACAGTATTCTTAATTCAAATTACCGTATTTTCAGCAATATTTTTACAGGTTAACAATATTAATGGTTGGAACCAATATCAGCTTATTTTTTTTGTCGGTACATTTACAATTATTGACAGTTTATATATGTGTACCTATTTTTTCGGTGTCATCGGAATACCGGATAAGATACGAACTGGTAAACTGGATATCTATATAACCAAACCTATCAATACTCTTTTCTTGGTTTCCTTTGAGAATATGGATTTCGGTTCTATTTTGTTAACAATCCCAGGAATCATGATGTTGGTATTCAGTGTCAGAAAACTTGGGATTGAGTTGAATCCGCTGAAAATTACGGGATATATTTTTTTAATAGTTGTAATGTTGGTATTGGTTTTTGATATCATGGTGCTTATTCGTTCGGTTGCTTTTTGGTTTACCCGGGTTGACCGCTTGACAGACTTTGAAAATGAGATGGTCAACTTTAGCTTTCGTATCCCCGGAATTGTTTTTAAAGGGTTTATAAAAGTAGTGTTTTATTTGATCTTACCCTATGGATTAATCGCTACAATTCCAACTCAATTTTTCACAGGGATATTGGAGGGACGGTACTGGGTATTGACCCTTTCCGTTTGTATCATTTTTTCATTGATGTGTCATTTTATTTGGAAACTAGGTTTAAAGCACTATGGAAGCGCTAGCAGTTAAAAAGAGAATTGCTGGGAAATTGTTTATGAATTGGGGACTTTTAAGAAGTATTATCATTTATGTTATAATAGATGGATGAAAATGGAAGGAGAAATACAATGAAACGACATACTACAAAAATGTTAATGTTTTTTGCAGTTTTATTTTTGATTTGTTGTTTGGCCCTCTATGATAAACCTCTTATTTATGCTGATGATAATATTGAAAGTTCCGTAAAAAATCTACTGCAACAAATGACTCTGGATGAGAAAATCGGCCAAATGGTTCAGCCGGAACGGAGTAAGATTTTTCCGATCACGGATATTACAAAATACGGTTTTGGTTCCATATTTAGCGGCGGTGATGCGTTTATTCCCGGAACCACTCCAGAACAAGTCGCCGAGATGGTTGATTCTTGTCAAGCGGCGGCACTTCAAACACGGTTAAAAATCCCGCTTCTTTACGGAATCGATGCGGTACATGGCTTTGGCAGTATTGCAGGTACGACCGTTTTTCCTCATAATATCGGGATGGGTGCTACAGGTTCAGCCGATTTGGTGAAAGAGGAAGCCCGCGTGACCGCCGCTGAAATGGCAGGGGCCGGTATTTACTGGGCTTTTGCGCCTTGTGTCGCCGTAGCCCGAGATACTCGTTGGGGCCGCACCTATGAAAGTTACGGCGAAACTCCGGAGATAAATTCGATGCTTGGCGTCGCCGCGGTAAATGGTTTTCAAGGCAATAACTTTCATAACGGTGCCCCTCAAAAAGCGGATGGTGTACTTGCGTGTGTGAAACATTATTTAGGAGATGGAGGAACATTATTCGGCAGCGGTTTAATGGGTGGTAATGACCAGGGGGATACCAGAGCATCCGAAGAAGAGATTCGCAGTCTTTACTTACCGCCTTATGCCGCCACAGTGAAGGCAGGAGCGGGAAGCGTTATGGTGTCTTACAGTAGTTGGAACGGTCAGAAAATGCACAGCAGCCGTTATTGGATTACCAAGGTTCTTAAAGAGGAATTAGGATTTAGTGGCTTTGTGGTCTCCGACTTTCGCGGTTTTGAAAAGCTTCCCGGGAGCTATAGCGAACGAATCACGGCCGCAGTCAATGCCGGAATCGATATGTTTATGGCACCTTCCAATTATCGGCTTCTGATATCGACATTAAAATCATTGGTGGAGAATGGTCAAGTTTCGATGGACCGGATTGATGATGCGGTGACCCGGGTTTTGCGGGTGAAATATGAGTTGGGCTTATTCGATCAGCCATATGCTAACCGGAACTTGTTAAAGTCCATTGGTTCTCCTGAGCACCGGGAAGTGGCCCGGCGGTGCGTCCGAGCATCATTGGTGTTATTGAAGAACAAAGTATTGGGCAAGCGCGGGATGTTACCTTTGTCCAAGGACATAAAAAGGATCGTAGTAGCGGGGACAGCTGCGAACGACATAGGCGCCCAATGCGGAGGGTGGACCGTGGCCTGGCAAGGCCAAAATGGGGAAATCACAGAGGGCATGACAGTATTAGAAGCTGTCCGACAGACTGTTTCTAGGAGTACGGTGGTAACTTATACACAGGATGGAAAGACATCTAAGAATAACGATGCCGCAATTGTCGTGGTGGGTGAAAAACCCTATGCCGAATTTCAGGGAGACATTTTAAATCCGTCGAGCCTTGAGCTTTCTGCTAAAGACATACGGGTCATTCAAAACGTAAAAAAACTGGGAATCCCGATGGTCACTATTTTAATTTCAGGCCGTCCGATGGTGATTACTGGCGTATTAAATCAGAGTGAGGCCTTTATTGCCGCCTGGCTTCCCGGAACAGAGGGACAGGGAATTGCTGATGTTCTTTTTGGAGATTATCAGCCGACAGGGAAGCTTCCTTTTAGTTGGCCAAAGGACGCCAATCAAGTTCCGATTCATGTCGGGGATGAACGGTATGACCCGTTGTTCAAATATGGGTATGGTTTGAGTTATTAAAGTTGGTGAATCCATGAAAATTGTTATTGCACCGGATTCTTTTAAAGGCAGTCTATCGGCTGTTGAAGTTAGTCAAGCAATGGCCATAGGAGCACGCAGAGTTTTTCCAAATGGGATATTGGAATTAGTTCCTATGGCCGACGGAGGGGAGGGAACTGTCCAAACCCTTGTGGAGTCAACGGGCGGAATAATGATTCCAGCTAGGGTAACCGGACCTTTGGGGGATCCTGTGGATGCCTTTTTTGGAATCATGGGGGATGGGCATACAGCCATCATTGAAATGGCTTCAGCTTCCGGGTTACCATTAGTTCCTTTGGAAAAACGGGACCCCCGGATTACAACCACCTTTGGAACGGGTGAATTAATCAAAGCAGCTTTAGAAAAGGGATGCCGTAAAATTATTATTGGAATTGGCGGTAGTGCTACCAATGATGGCGGAGCGGGGATGGCGCAGGCACTTGGTATTCACTTTTTGGATAATACAGGTGCTGAGCTACAAAGAGGTGGTTTGGCGCTTCGCAATTTAGAAAGGATCGATATTTCAGGTAAATATAAGTTGTTAAATGAAGCTCAGGTCATTGTAGCCTGCGATGTAACAAACCCCTTGACCGGTAGCTTGGGAGCTGCAGCTGTTTATGGTCCACAAAAGGGGGCTACCGAGGAAATGGTTCTCCAGTTAGATCAAGCCCTCAAGCGTTTTTCCAAAGTTATTGAACGGGATTTTCAAATATCGGTTGATAATTTACCGGGTGCCGGGGCGGCTGGCGGTTTAGGAGCAGGTTTGGCTGTTTTTTTAAACGGCAAGCTCAAACCAGGGGTTGAAATTATTACCGAAGTTGTGAAACTCGAGGATAAACTACTAGATGCTCAGCTGGTCATTACCGGGGAAGGCCGAATGGATTCACAGACGATTCATGGTAAAACCCCTATAGGAGTGGCCCGGACCGCTAAGAAATTTAAATTGCCAGTGCTGGCGGTTGCAGGAAGCTTGGGGCCGGGTGTCGCTATGGTGTATGAACATGGGATCGACGGGATTAGTGCTTGCCTTGACAGGCCACTATCACTAGAGGAAGCAATAAACCACGCTGCGGAACTAGTTGCCGATGCAACTGAAAGAATGCTTCGTACATACTTGGCGGGGCGCCAATATGGTCTAGGTAACTTACACAGGAATATCTAAGGATTTTTGAAATAATGCCTTCTGTCTATAGCGGACTTTGTCATTTCTTCATATTATATATCAGGAAATAGGCGAGGTGAGAGAGAAGATGATGGATTCACCAAAGGCATTTGCGTATATTGTTCAATCGGATGATACAGTTGAAGACTTGGCCGAGCGGTACGAGACGACTGTAGAAACTATTGTAGCAATGAATCCGATGATTGACTCCGATTATTTAGTGACTGGGCAAGTTATTGCAATGCCAGGAGACCCGCCTTCGTCAAGGGGACCTCGATTTGAAGAAAGACGCAGGGCAGAACTACTGCGAAGGCGAAGGAAAGAACTTGAACGGAGACGGAGGGCGGCTAGGCGAAGGATAAGATAATCGAAGGTAGATTAAAACCTAATCCTAAGAGTATTTTTTAACTTAGTTTTTAAAACCAAATTTTTTAACCTATTTTTTTAGGGAATGTCTCAGAAGTAAATGCGCGCATACGCGGAGACATCCCTTTTTTGTCGGTAGATGCACCAAAAAATCCGTAATTCAGATAGTATCTCAAAATGTAAAACAGGCTCATTTTTGTCACAAGCCAAAAGGCACATTGTTGTTGAAAGCATAGGAAAAAGCTGGAATATTTCTTTATAAAATTTCTGTTAAAAACCTTAGCAATTTTGAATTATCTGGTGTATGCTTAGATAAGTGGAGAATATTAGAAATGGTGTTCTTTTTTTCATAAAAAATCAACGAGAGATGATAAATTCACCATGGAAGCTTTAAAAAAGTTATTACTTTCAAACCGTCTAATGTATTTATATCTTATCATGCTGATGTTGTTGCTTTTTATCGGCGCAACACTCATCGAACCACCGACAGTCGCTTTGCCAACCTCGGAAGAAGCAGAAGTGGACTTTTCAACTTTAAAGCCTTATATTCAATCTGAAATGAAAAGGAATAATGTCCCTGGTCTTTCTTTAGCGATTTTTAATGATAAAGAGATAGAGTACACTGAAGGCTTTGGGGTTAAAAATACCAGCACTGGGGAACCGGTTGATGAAAATACCATTTTTGAAGCGGCT
>JAEZKW010000287.1 GCA_023415375.1 Bacillota bacterium | reverse complement strand
CTACCGCAGAGAAAATTTACACTCCGGTTGTGTAGATTTTCACTCCCGGAGTGTAAATTCTCAAATCCATTTTGTAAATCTCCACTCCGCTTGTGCGGATTTTCACTCCCGGAGTGTAAATTCTCAAATCCATTTTGTAAATTTCAACTAGTCAACTACCAACCTATGAGCATTAGAACGGCTCTAATGTATCAATTAAGCACGCTTCTTTATTGGTATAGTGACAAACTTGCTTAATTTCTCAAGGATAATATAGTCTCAACTTGATTTCAAGTAAGGAACTATAGACTCCTCCGCCCATATTCTTCTCCATAAGAATATAGGCAACTTTATGTTGTTTTGCTGTCTTGACTATGGGCCGAGCCGATTCGAAGTTAGTGACGGTAATTGTGGGGATGAGGATACATGGGAATGGATTGCATTTCCGGTATGGGGTAGTGATTTTGGGCGTAGACCCCTTTCCCAATGTCATCAGGTTAAGCTAACATAAAATGGAAAATGTATATTCAATGCTTCGTTATCAATCCGCGGGTTAATCGTGTTCTTTGAACACGCACACACGGCTGGCTAAGTACCATCCGGTTAAAACCGGATCAAAAAATTTGGCAGGTTGTGATTTTTGGTTTTAACCCCATTCATGGGGTTTGCTTTATAGCAGCCGTGTGTTTTAACACGCGGGTTGGCAATCATCGAATAACAAAATTAATTCTTTTTATCGTAGAAAAAATTCTTTTTCCAACCCGATCAATTTTTTTAGCCGAAGAAAAAACCATTTTTATGACAGAAATAGTTTTCTGATGAAAGAAAAAATTACTTCTGCGACGGAAATAATTTTTTTTAGAGCCGGATCGATCGATCGGGTGACAGAATAAATTGTTTTTGGGGTTCAATGGACCGATCCAGCCACAAAATAAATTGTTTTTGGAGTTGGACCGAACGATTCGGTGACAGAAAAAATTATTTTTGCCGTTGGATCGATCCTCCGGACGACAAAATAAATTATTTCTGCGACCGGATCGATTGGTTGGACGACTCAACAAATTATTTCTACGAAAAAATAATTATTTATGGAAAGAAAAAATTATTTTCAAGCAAGAAAAATTTATTTTTGACTCTTCTACGAAAACAATCCTTAAAATTCCCAAACTACCTAATAAACTCTTTAAAATCATTCTTTGTCTTCGCCGGGAATGTTATCAAACCATAATTTCCTTTTACCCTTTACTCTTTTCTCTTTTCACTTTTAGGACAACCTGGATTTATAATCTTCATAGCCAAACTGCCGGACGATTTGTATCCCTTCCGTTTCGTTATACCGGACGATGGCCGGCAGGTTGACACCGTTGAATGTGTTATTTTTTACCATGGAATAGTGGGCCATATCGCAAAATACCAGTCTGTCACCAGGTTTTAAAGGTTGTTTGAAGGAGTAATCTCCAATAATGTCCCCCGCGAGGCAGGTGAGTCCTCCCAGTCGGTAAGTATGAGAATATTCGCCCGGTTTTCCGGCATCGATAATATTAGGCCGATAGGGCATTTCCAGGACATCCGGCATATGGCAGGCCGCGGAAGTATCTAAGATCGCGATGTCCATCCCATTATGAACGATATCCAAAACTGAGGCAACCAAAAATCCGGTATTAAGGGCCACGGCCTCGCCTGGTTCCAGATAGACCTCCACTCCGTACTTGTCCTTAAAATATAAAATCGAACGGACCAGGGTATCCAGATCATAATCGGGCCTGGTAATATGATGCCCGCCGCCTAAATTTAACCATTTCATTTTGGGAAGAAAATCGCTGAATTTCTCATCCACCACTTTAATCGTGCGTTCCAGCGTGTCCGAGTTTTGTTCGCACATGGTGTGAAAGTGCAGCCCACTAAGACCCTCTAGGAGCTCCGGCTGAAAATTGGCCCGGGTGACCCCCAGCCTGGAATATTGATAGCAGGGATTATAAATCGGAGTCTCGATCTCCGAATATTCCGGATTGATACGGAGCCCGCAGTTAATCTTTCTGGAGGCATTTTTCACTTTTTCCTTGTAATGAAGCCATTGTTCAAATGAATTAAAGACAATATGATCAGAGTAGCGCATTAATTCATCAAATTCCGCCTCTACGTAAGCCGGGGCGTATATGTGAACCTCCTGGCCCATTTTTTCAAATCCGAGCCGCGCCTCAAACAATGAACTAGCGGTGATACCTTTCAGGTATTGGGATATTAATGGAAAGACCGCAAACATGGAAAATCCTTTTAACGCCAAAAGAATTTTGCATCCCGAACGGCGCTGTACGGAGTCGAGGATCTCCAAATTTTTACGCAGCAGTCTTTCATCCACAATATAGCAGGGTGAAGGTAGCGCATTCAAATCAAAATCCATCTTTTTACCTCAATCGACTAAAGTTGGGGCGAAATCTTCCTGCCAGGGGAGTCCGTACCGGTTTAAGGCCGCCATAAACGGATCGGGATCGAATTCTTCGACGTTAAAGACACCCGGTTTCTTCCAGATGCCTTCCAGCATCAACATGGCGCCGATCATAGCCGGAACTCCGGTGGTATAGGAAATGGCCTGAGATCCAACTTCGGCAAAACATCTTTCATGATCGGAGATATTATAAACATAATAGGATCTGGGCTTGCCATCTTTGACGCCTTGAATGATGCAACCGATATTGGTTTTTCCTTTGGTGCGAGGACCCAGAGACGCCGGATCAGGTAGCACTGCTTTCAAAAATTGCAAGGGGATAATCTCTTGATTCTCATAAATGATAGGTTTGATCGAGGTCATACCTACATTTTGCAATACTTTGAGATGATTGAGATAATTATCGGAAAATGTCATCCAGAAACGGATTTTTCTGATTCCTTTGATATGAATCGCCAGGGATTCCAATTCCTCATGATAGAGAAGGTAGACATTACGGGGGCCGATTTCCGGCAGGTTATAGGTCTGCTTCAATTCCAACGGGCCGGTTTGGATCCAGTTGCCGTTTTCATAATAGCGGCCGTTGGCCGTGACTTCCCGAATATTGATTTCCGGGTTAAAGTTGGTTGCGAAAGGATAACCGTGATCACCGGCATTGGCATCGACGATGTCGATGAAATGAATTTCATCAAAATAATGTTTCTGAGCATAAGCGCAAAAAACGCCGGTCACGCCAGGATCAAAACCGCTACCTAAGAGTGCTGTTATACCGGCATTTCTAAATTTTTCTTGATAAGCCCATTGCCATTTGTATTCGAATTTGGGAATATCAGGAGGTTCATAATTGGCGGTGTCGAGATAATCTACGCCTGTAGCAAGGCAGGCATCCATGATCGAAAGATCCTGGTAGGGGAGGGCAACATTAATAACAATATCCGGCCTGAAGCTTTCAATCAAATGAATAACGTTTTGGGTATTATCGGCATCAAGCTCTGCAGTTTGAATCTTGGTACGGCTTCCGGCCAGCTGCTTTTTAATAGCATCACATTTGGCTAAAGTTCGGCTTGCTAAGCAGATTTCTTCAAAAACTTCTGGATTTTGGCAGCATTTGTGTACAACAACGCTAGAAACTCCTCCAGCCCCAATAATCAAAGCTTTCCCCATATCAATCCCCCAATTCATATTTTAGTGTAACGAAAATGATTATATAAAAATCGCTCCGAATAATCAAGGAAAATGGTAAAAATTTAGTTTCTTTTCACAAATTCCTAAAACCATCCTAATTTCTATTAAAATTTCAAATAAATAACAATAAAAAAGACATAAAAATACCTGCTATGTTTATACTCAAACCTAGCAGGTGCATTTTTTACCATTCGGGAAAGGGTAATTGAACTAAACCTAGCAGTTTAGTTTAGTGATTACAATTTAAGCTCGACTCCGCTTTTTTTCTCGCGCATTAAGATTTCTACAAGTGAGACCAAATGAGCGCCAGCCTCAACCGGTGGGGTGCCATGTTTATGAATGTTGGAAACCACGGTCCGCTGGGATTCGGGTTTGGAGGTGCTGGACTCATAAGCCATATAGCAGCCCATACTTTCTCCGGTGGCTAGTCCGGGCCTTTCTCCAACTAACAACAAAGTAACTTTAGCGTTTAAAGCTTCACTAATCCGATCCATCGTAGCAACCCGCCCGAATTTAACAAAAATGGGCGTTCCGATTCGGTATCCTTTAGCCTGGAATCCTTCCAGCATAATTGGATAAATATCTTGAATATTCTCATTGATGGCTGGGGAACTTAACCCATCGGCCACTATGATTTGGACATCGGGATTGGCTAAACAATTGCTTTGAATCCGTTGCAATACTTCTGGAGAAAACCTGCGCCCTAAATCGGGCCTGGTTAAGTATTGATCTTTGTTACGAATTAATGTCTGAACTTTAAAAAATCCAAAGGGTTCTAGGAGCGACTCGTCAACTTCGGACCAGACCGCATCCATTGCAACAGCATGGTCGGCCCGGAACCTGAGCCATGTTTCGGTCTTATAGCGATCACCCGATCTGCCCACACAAATCCGGGCCAGAGTGGTGGCTTTCAAACGTGAGCAATATTCGGTGTCTAGCGGTTTATCAACCGTGACCCGTGAAGTAAGGTCGAGTTCGGAAATATCCGGGGTTAAATCTGTGGTCATTTCTTATCCTCCTTGACATCTTAGCTTGCCGCGAAAATCGAAGGATCGCCGGCACGTTCTGTTAATTTTCCTTGGCAAAGGATGCCCAGCTCTTCAAGTCGGGCATTAAATTCTTGGATTGGCTGTTTACCGGTTATTTCCCGTAACGCGGCAATGTCATGGAAACTAGTGGATTGATACATTAACATTACATCATCAGCCACCGGGATACCCATAAAGTAATTACAATTGGCGGTGGTCAACAGTACCAATAAATTTTCAATATCGTTTTGGTCAGCCTTCATATGATTGGTATAACAAGCGTCTACTCCCATTGGAATACCAGTTAATTTTCCCATGAAATGGTCTTCCAAACCGGCTCTGATAACTTGTTTGGCATCATAGAGGTACTCCGGTCCAATAAACCCAACGACAGTATTAAGAAGAAACGGATTATATCTGCGGGCTAAGCCGTAACAACGGGCTTCCATCGTAACTTGGTCGGCGCCATGGTGACCTTCGGAGGAGAGTTCCGAACCTTGGCCAGTTTCAAAGTACATCCGGTTTGGACCGCTGGCGGTCCCCCGGCGTTTCATCAATTCGTAGCCTTCATCCAGCATTTTGATAGTGATCCCGAAAGCGGCATTCGATTTCTGAGAACCAGCAATGCTTTGAAACATTAGATCAACCGGAGCACCCTTTTCAATGGCTTTCATTTGGGTTGTAATATGGGCTAAGACGCAATTTTGAGTAGGGATTTTCCACTTATTCATGAAATCTTTAAAAGCCGTTAAAATACGGACAACATTATCAAGGCTGTCATCCACCGGATTGAGACCGATGACGGCATCACCGACGCCATAACTGATTCCTTCTTGAACTGAGGCCATGACGCCTTCCAAGTCATCGGTTGGATGATTGGGTTGTAAGCGTGAGGCCAAAGTACCAATTTTACCGATGGTGGTGTTGCAAGTCGCCGGAATTTCGATTTTTTGGGCGCCGTAAATTAAGTCCAAATTGCTCATAAGTTTGGCGGTGGCAGCCACCATTTCCGAAGTCAATCCGGTGGATAAGCGTTTCAATTCAACTCCGGGCAAACTTAACACCAATTCACGAAATTCGCCCACGGTTTTGTTTTTGATTTCATTAAAAACCGCCGTATCAATGGAATCCTGAATCACTCGAGTGACCTCATCTTCTTCGTAGGGGACGACTGGGTGATTATAAAGTTCTTCCAGGGTCACTTCGGATAGAACGACTTTGGCGGCAATTCGCTCGGCGGTATTTGCGGCCCCAATTCCAGCCAGATTATCCCCGGATTTTTCTTCATTGGCTTTAGCAAGAAGTTCTTTCAGATCTCTAAATTGATAGATTTTATCAAACAATTTGGTTTTCAGTCGCATGAAGTTCCACCTGCTTTAATTGAATTGGGTGATTATGCTATTAACAAAGTCCGGCAAGTTGTCAATGTAAATTTCAAAGTCATTTACCTAGCGAATTTGCCGGTATCTTGTAGATAACTCAATCGGAATGTCGACTACTAGTTTAAGCTGCTTCCTCTCGTTGTTTTAACTCAGCGACTTTTTTCATATGGGCTTTGGCATAGACCAGATAAAAGAGAGCGGCTGCAGTAAATGTAGCAATGACCCAAAGCATGGTGGACAAATTGGCGTAGGTTACAGCCACTACAAATAGTACAGAAATGACTAGAGCAATAACCGGTAGGCTGATATGGGCAACCCTATAGGGCCTTTCTAATGAGGGTTCTTTGAAACGAAGCAGGAAGAAACAGATCATACTCATTACATACATTACCACTGCACCGATACATGATAAAACGATGATGGTGGCAGTAGCTTTGGTTAATACAAAGATTAATCCTACCAGACTCGGCAAAATCAATGCCCAAATCGGGGTTTTATGTTTGGCAGTCGTATTGGATAGGAAATATGGGAAGAAACCTTCCCGGGCCATTGCAAATACTTGGCGGGAATAACCGATAATTAAACCGTGCAAACTGGCAATAAGTCCAAATAATCCGATGAAAGACAAAATTTTGGAGAAAATGCTGCCTGCGCCGTAGACCAGGGCCAACGCAGAGGGAAGGGGTGAATCCACTTTGTTGATATTGACTGCACTGCTGATTCCAGTTGTCACAAGCAGTGTTACAATCGCCATAATCGCCAGGGTAATTATACCCAAGTTGAATCCGAGTGGAATATCCTTCTTGGGGTTTTTACACTCTTCAGCGGTCATGGCTCCACCTTCAGCCCCTAAATAAAACCAGATGGCAAAGGGAATGGCGGCGAAGATTCCGGGAAGACCGCCGAAAAATAGATCTTTTGTGAAGATGTTTGAAGATTTGATATGGCCGACTCCACCAATAGCATAAATGGCTACCCCGGCAATCGCGATGATGGTAATGACCAGTTCCACCAAGGCAGCAGTTTTAACGCCAAGACAATTGATGAGTACGAAAATCGCATATACAACTACTGCAGCTGCGACAGTCGGAATGGCCGGAATCAAGAAATTAATGTAAGCACCGACGGATAGGGCAATGGCTGGAACAGCAAACAGGAATTCCAGGAATACCGCAAATCCGGTGATAAATCCGCCGAATGGTCCCATGGTCCGTTTGGCGAATTCCATCGAACCCCCCGCATGAGGAATAGCAGTCGATAATTCAGCGTAACTAAACATAAAACTGGTGTAAAACAAGGTCACTATCAGAACGGCAATAATAAAGCCTATTGGGCTGGTGTATTGCAATGCGTAATTCCATCCGAAATACATGCCGGAAATAACCATTCCGACGACAATTCCCCATAATTGCAGCGGGGACAAACTCTTTTCAAGTGTATGACTCATGTTTGAAAACCCTCCTTAAGTATTAAAAATTAAAGTTTTAATCACCACGGGAACCACTCCCGCAATCGGTGTGCCAATATCGATATAGTCGCCTCCTTTAGTACGGATTCGATCCAGACACACTAAGGGCTTATGTGAAGGGAGAAGATTACGTAGGGTTTGCCCTAGTGCTTTGGCAAAATCATGCTCCAGGATCACAATCAGAGGATGTGGATTGTTTGCCGGCAAACCGGCTATAATTTGGCTGGCAATGACCTTGATTTCTGTAAATTTGGGACTTTGCCAGCCCCGTAAAGCAAGAGCGACAGTTTGATCTGGATATAGAGCGGTTTTGGAAATGATTTTTTGTTTCAATAAATCCAGTTCTTCCGGTTCACTGGCTTGAAAAAGCTGAATCACGGGAATGTTTTTCAGGGGTAGTATTTCTTCGGAAAATGTTATGGTACTGCCGCTGATATTGATGGTGTGGTTGCCGGCACCGACTACGGTGGCCCTGATTCGCTCCCGGGAAGTGATGATGTTGATGGAATGGGCTTTCATCGTTTCACGGATCGATTGTCCCAGTAACGGGCCGAAATCATGAAAAGGCAGATCGGCCACTTCAGCGATTATTGCCTGATTATAAACGTACTCGGCTACGCCTCCGGAAAACGATACGGCATCTATTGACAAAGCCTGGTGTTTATGAAGAATAAATAAATTTTGGGTCTCAGGGGTCATGGGCCTGACTGCCAATAATTCCAAGAACATTTCTGCCAGACGATTCGATAATTGCTGTAACTCATTAAAAGAAACAGTTTCTCCTACTTTTAAGTTCAGCTGTAATTGATGAATCAAAGGTATAATTCGGCTAGAAATATAAGTGATATTTTGGTTATCGTCGAATGTAACCAGTCGTCCACCGATATCGAGTGCATAACTATCGACAGCCTCGCCGTTAAAGAAAATCCCGGCATTGGTAGTTCCGCCTCCAACGTCGAAGTTAATCACCATGTCACTATTTTTTTTGGAAAATTCAGCCGCTCCGGCGCCAAAACCCGAAAGAACAGATTCTAAATCAGGACCGGCTGCTGTTACCACGAAATCACCGGCCAATCCCGCCAAGCTATTTAATACCGAGTCGGCATTTTCTTTCCGCGAGGTTTCCCCGGTTATGATAACTGCCCCTGTTTGGATGTCGGCAGGCTCAAAACCACTTTTTCGATACTCCGATAACAAGATATCTTTAAGTGCTGAAAAATTAATCCGATCATGATCCAATAAAGGCGTAAAATAAATGGGGCTTCGATAAAGAATTTCTTTATTAATGATTTTAAGTTCAGGAATGGTGGCGATACCTGCTTGACTCGCTAATGTTAATTTACTGAATATTACTTGAGTGGATGTAGTGCCGATATCAATGCCGATACTCAATAATTCCTGAATCATTCAAATGACTCCTAAAAGTTACAATGTATATGTAATATCTATGTTATATTTATAAATTAAATATAACACATAGATAACCTAAATTCAATCGAAAATAAATATAATGTGTCATATTTTATAAATAGGTAACATATTTATAACAATTATGGTTGATAAATATCGTTGAAAGCTAATGGCGGGCTTGTTGATCCATGAGAAAGCCGGCGATAAGGAAGCAGGATTTCGCGGAAATTTATTGAAACGTATCAAAACAAAGGTGTAGTCATCCACCCGGCTTTGCCGTGGCAATGAAGTTAAGAAAATACCGCCGGGTTGGCTGTTCGACTTAGAATTTGGGTTAAATGTATTTTCTAAGTAGTTACCCGAAGAAATGAGGAAACATCATGCTCCAAAAACTCATTTTACAAACAGTTGATTTTAAAAAGATGAATTGTGCCTTTATCATTAAGAATTTGCAAACAGATAAAACCCACTTTTATAATCCGGAAGAAAAGGTGCCGTCGGCCAGCTTGATCAAGCTACCAATCATGGCTGAAACGATTCGCCAAGTCAAGGAAGGAAAACTCCAACTACAGGAGCGAATTAGCGTAAGGGCCGAGGATAAAGTAGCTTTTAGCATCCTGACGATGTTGGAGACCGATAATCATTATTCATTACAAGATTTGCTGACCCTGATGATTGTCCAGAGCGATAACACTGCGGCCAATATTTTAATTAAGATGGCAGGAATGGATAAAATTAATGACTTTTGTATTGACTACAAGATGCGGAATACTGTATTAGAAAGGAAAATGATGGATGTACATGCCCGTAAAGGGGGACGTGAAAATTTTACTTCTGCCTCGGACATGGCAAGTTTTTTAGAACGGCTTTATTTGGGTGAAATCGTTGATAAGGCTTCCAGTACTTATATGATTGAAATCATGACGAAACAATTGGAAAATAGTATGATGAGACTTTATATTCCTGATGAAACAGTGATTGCCCATAAAACAGGAGAACTGGACGGGATCGCTCATGAAGCGGGAATTGTTTATCATGATAAAGGCGATTACATTTTTGTGGTTTTAATATGGAATGCCCTCACGAACAACGAAGCTCGGCAAACCATTGGTAAAATCTCTAAAATCGTCTATGATTATTTTTCCGCGGACTGAAACTATAAAAAAAGTTACTAATGGAGGTATTTTAATGAAGATAGTCGATATAACAACCGGGCGGATCGCTATTCCGCTCAAAAAACCTTTTAAAACAGCGCTCCGGACAGTAGACGCGATTGACGATGTTATTGTGAAAATCACTGCAGATAACGGCATGGTTGGATATGGGGAAGCAGCTCCAACCGCAGTGATAACCGGGGATACCACGGCTTCAATTTCCTATGCGGTTGAAAACATTATTGGAAAGCAATTAGTCGGAATGGAGATCGAAAATATCGAAGCCATCATGGAACGGTTGGATGCTTGTATGGTTAAAAACACGAGCGCTAAGGCTGCGGTTGATATCGCTGTTTATGATTTGTTCGGGCAACTTTATGGTGCGCCTTTATTTAGATTATGGGGCGGCTATCGCAACGAGCTCCGTACCGATATCACCATCAGTGTGAATGAACCGGAACAAATGGTCAGGGATAGCGTACAAGCAGTTGAACTCGGTTATGATACTTTGAAAATAAAAGTCGGTAAGGACTCTCAAAAAGATATTGAGCGTATAAAAGCGATCCGTAAAGCAATTGGCAATGACGTGGCTTTGAGGATCGATGCCAATCAAGGATGGAAGCCTAAAGAAGCTGTCAGAACGCTCCGTAAAATGGAGGATGAAGGGCTTCAAATTGAACTCATTGAGCAGCCTGTAGTTGCTCACGATATAGAGGGCCTTAAACATGTCACCGATAATGTTGATATTCCCGTAATGGCGGATGAAAGTATGTTTTCGACTCTCGATGCTTTGAAAATCATGCAGATAAGAGCGGCCGACATGGTCAACATCAAGCTCATGAAAACCGGAGGCATTCATAATGCATTAAAAATTTGCGCCTTGGCGGAGGTCAATGGCATTGAATGTATGATGGGATGTATGCTGGAGGGCAAAATCAGTGTGACAGCCGCAACACATTTAGCCGCAGCAAAACGGATCATCACAAAAATTGATTTAGATGGACCATCATTGTGTAGTGAAGATCCTATCCCTGGTGGGGCCGATTTTAAAGAGTATCAAATTAAAATTGGGGAAGCGCCAGGATTTGGATTTAAGGAGATCAGAGGATTCATGTAGAATAGTATAAATCAAAATCAAGGCATTTCTATTGTTTCAGTCTCACGGGTTTTCATAAAAATGAATCTGTGGTGTCTGCGAATAAAGATTGACGGATATATTTTTGATTTTTACTGCTTATATGCTGATTGTCTCAACTACGGGATTCAAATCCTCGGCTTTATTCCAATGCGAAGCTATGTAAGTATAGCTTGTGCTTAACTGTTGCCTTCGGGTTTGAATCCCCCGGTTCTTACACCAGGTGAACTGGCGACGCCGACTTTTAGCCGGTGGTAGTTGAATCGGCAATAGAGGCTGATGAAGAAATTCATAACATTCAAGTCCAAAAGGATAAAGAGCGCGAATAAATATTAATGAATTAGGCATTCGAAAGCATATTCACCTGTCTTGGCGGGGAACTGATGGTTTGCAACGAACCTTACGGTCATTATAAGGGGGGTTATGAATAAAAAAGCAAGCTGGTAAAATATAATTATCCGATTAACCGATTCGTAGTATTAGTATCTGAAGGAAAATGAAAAATCAAATCGAAAGCATCCTAGATAGAAAAAGATATTTTTTAAAAAAGATATTTGCAAGGGATGACCAGAATTGATATTTGATTCGTTGGGAATAACGATTTTATATATTGGAGTTATTTTACTTTTTATTGTTCAAAAGTACGCTTTACCGTCAATTTGTTATAAACAAGCCATTATGTTGTTTGCTAATATTTTGGTATTATCTTATTTAATTCCTCCACTTACGATTTTGATAACAGCGGTTTTAGCTTCAATTTGTTACGGTGTTGCCACTTGTTTTCAAAAAAACTATACAAATCCCCAAAAACACCCCCGAATTTGGCCAGCACCAGCGCGATGCTTACTCTTGGGAATTTTATCGGTATTAATCATTTGGTGGGTTTTATTAAAGTATAATGGGCCCAAAGAATTTCTTCGTTTGTGGCACTTTCAAGGGTTTGCCGATACTCTCAGTATCATTAGTACGATTGGACTATCGTATATATTCTTCAAGCTGGTTCATGTTTTGGTGGATTCTTATCGGGGGCTTTTGCCCGAATTCGATCCGGTTACATTTTTAAATT
>JAEZKW010000281.1 GCA_023415375.1 Bacillota bacterium | reverse complement strand
CAAGCCGGATATTAACGGATTTACCTTGATCGGGTTCTTTCCATCCAAGCGAAGAACTGGATTTTCCCTGCCGAATAGTATGATTGATTCGTAAGATTTGATCAGTCTGGAACAGGTCCGGACCATAATGGATGGTATTCCATTCGATTTCTTGATTGATATAAGGCTGAAACATTGGCAGTATATTCCAAACTTCATCAGGACTCAGAAAACGAAAACGGGTTTCTACTTCATAAGTTGAAGAACTAGGTATGGTCATTCGGTTTGACTCCTTCGCAATATATCACAAATTATATCCGGTTAGTTTATATAGATTTCTTCTCAAACTTATTATTTAGCTTAAATTTTTAAATGTCAAATAGTATTTAAAATTTTAAAGTAAGATCTTGGTAATAAAGCACGAAAAGAGTATACTAACAATTTAAGAGATGAGGTTTTTAGAAGATGGATTTTATTACTCAAATTAATTCATTTATTCCTGAAAACGATCAGGAAAAGCAAGATAAAAAGTTAATTCTCGAATATATTAAACAGTTTCCAGATACCATCCTGCTTAGAGAAAATCCACTCGCCCACATCACAAGCTCCGGGTTTATCATGAATCGGGAATTAAACAAAGTATTGATGGTTCACCACAATCAACGGAACACCTGGGCTTGGACCGGGGGACATGCTGATGGTGAACGGGATTTATTAGATGTGGCCTTGAAAGAAGCCAAAGAAGAAACCGGTATTCAAGAAGTAACCCCTCTGGTGAGGCGGATATTTTCTGTTGATATTCTGCCTGTGCACGGGCATATGAAAAAAGGGGAATGGGTTGGTACTCATTTGCATCTTTCCGTCGCCTATATACTGATTGCAAGTGAAAGTGAAACACTCATTGTCAATGAAGCTGAAAATAGCGCGGTCAGTTGGATGACTCTGGATCAATTTACGAAGGATGATTTTGAAATTCATGATGTTTATTTATACAACAAATTAATTCAAAGGGCAAAGCAAATAAATATGGAAAAATCAAAGGATGTGATCGGATGAAGACTTCTCTCAAATTAGGTTTAATTGCAGCCGTCGCTATTTTATTCATTGGGGCCTTTTTGTTTACATTCATTTATTACAAAAACAAAGGTACCCTACAAATCGAGATCTACAATAGGACGTCAGATGTAATCAGCGATTTAAAAATTGGCTATCAAAAGAATCAAAAAGATATTCTTATTTCAGGCATCCCTGCCAAATCCTATTTAAAGTTGGTTTTTAAACCTCAGGAAGAATTTTCATCCACTGCTAGTGGCGAAAAGACCATGTGGCTCAGTTATCAAGATCAGAACCATCAAATCCATAAGGAAGTTATATTCGGATATCTAGGAAAAGGCTATCGGGGAAAAGCTTTAATCAAGATTTTAAAAGTTGAACCGGATGGTGTCATTAAATTTGAAATCAAGAGTGATCTTAAAAATTGACTTAAAAAATACCTTATGAATCCGAATTATTCTTCCTCGGTTGTAATCAATACATAGGAGGGAAACTAATGATTGGATATAAGACATTCGAAATTGCTAATCTTGGCGAGTGTACTCAACTGTTTATAAATGTCTATTCAAGAGAGCCGTGGAATGATCATTGGGAATCCTTTGATCAGGCGGGGCAATACCTGCTGGAATTTATCAATAATCCTGCTTTCCAAGGTTTCGTAGTATTTGATGATACAAGAATTATCGGAGTGTGTTTGGGTCATCAACGTTCTTGGTGGCAGGGGAAAGAATACTACATTAACGAATTTTTCATTGATCATGAAATGCAAGGAAAAGGAATCGGTACGGGATTTATGGAGTTTGTTAAGAAAAGCCTGGTGGAGCAAGGCGTTAAAATGATTATTTTAATGACACACCAAGGCTTTCCTGCGGAAATGTTTTATAAGAAGAACCATTTTCTGGAAAGTAAATCTATGATTTTTATGGTTTGTAATTCGTTATAAGTCAACTGAACAGAAATCCAACATAAGGAGCAATCAGATTTATGGGCCATTTGCTTTTATTTGATTTCGATTATACTATAGCGGACTCTTCGGCTGGAATCATTGAAAGTGTCAATTATGCATTGGAACAAATGGGTTTTAAAAAAGCCGGACATCAGGAAATCTCAAAACTCATCGGACTTACCCTTGATGATACTTTTATCAAACTCACTGGCCAGGACAATGAACAGCAGATTAATGATTTTAAAGCGTTTTTTAAAATTAAGGCTGATGAAGTAATGACTGAGTTCACCTTTTTATATGATTCGGTCGGTGAGAGCTTTAAGCTGCTCAAAACCCAAGGTTATCAGATTGGGATTGTTTCGACTAAGATTCGTCACAGGATTGAAGATTTACTTCAGCGGGAAAAAATTTTAGATCGGGTGGATGTGATTATCGGCGGCAATGATGTTAAGAATAACAAGCCGGATCCTGAAGGAGTCGTTTTAGCTGCGGATAAGCTCAATATTTCTTTAGTAGACTGCATATTTATCGGTGATAGTATTACGGATGCCAAAACTGCTTTGAATGCGAAGATACCATTTATTGCATCCCTAACCGGAGCAACGACGAAAAAGGAATTTAGAAATTATCCGGTACAACATTTTATCCATACAATGAAAGAGTTGCCCGAATATTTACTTCGAAAAGTGGATGCTGGTCCAAATTTAAGTAATGACATTAAGGGAATCAATCGGCAGAGGGTGGGATTCAATTGATTCGTGAAGCGGAAGCAATCGATAAGGATGCAATTCAAAATTTGTATAAAGATTTGTGCCCAAATTCTCCGGTTCGTGTACTTTCGGAAAGAATTGAACAAATCAGGAATGACCCGAATAATTTTTTGTATGTTTATGAGGAGGACGGAAATATTTTAGGGACGGTCTTTTTTACTGTCTGCCTGAGTCCGTTGTTTGGATGGCAGCCTTTTGGAGTTGTTGAAAACTTTGTGGTGGATGATAAGCATCGTGGTCAAGGTATCGGCGCCGCATTAATCAATCATGTTTTCCTCGTCGGCCGTGAGAATAAATGCTTTTCCGTAAAATTACTTAGCAGTAGTTTTAGAGAAGATGCTCACCGTTTTTTTGTTAAGAATGGGTTTAATAGCACTGACAAAAAAGCTTTTATTAAATATTTAAACCGGGAAAATTGAATGGCCGTTTGTTTGAGCCGTATCCATTTTATAATCATAAGCTTCTTGATATTTTCCCCGATAAATCATCAAGTTTGCCTAATCTCCCAATCGCCGCTAAAATTCGCTTTCATTCAATGAAATCCGATACCTACCGAATAAAGCATCTTTTAACGCATTATATGATAAACGTAATCACTCACAAGAAATTGTAAATATTATGTAAAAAAGTAAATTAAAATGTTTATCCTACAAAATAATATACAAGAAGGATGAATAATTTCAGTAATAAATGTACAGAAATTCTTTATTGGTTCTAGTAAACTTTAAATAAATGAGAAACCAAATGAAAGTTTGATCGTTTTACCAATTTAGATGGTTCGAGAAAAATTCTTTTCCATAGTCCCATTATCTTGATAGGTCAAGGAAAATATTATTAGAAAACCTTTTATTGGTTTCGGTAAACGCACTAGAAGTGGCTTATGGGGTGGATTACCTTGTTCGTAAGAAGGTTTGGTCCACGGAGAAAAAATGGAAACTTCATGGCGAAATCAGAATCAGCCCCAGGATTTGAAATTTAGAGGATTTTGAGCAATTTTCTATTGATCAGCATAAAAGTATTTTCTAAGTAGGGGGAAATGAAGTTGGAATCGTCTTTTCTTAAAAAAGTTTCTTTTAACATCCCCGTAATACCTGATTATCAAGTTGAAATTACTCAATTTGGAGCAGTCGGTGATGGATTAATTGATAATAGCTCTGCGTTTCGGGAAGCTATTTCCTCTTGCTGTAAAGCGGGGGGAGGTACAATTTTAGTTCCGGCGGGCCAGTGGCTAACCGGTCCAATCCATTTGAAAAGTAATCTTCGTTTATTATTGGAAAAAGATGCAGTAATCCGTTTTAGTAGTCGGTTTGCCGATTATCTGCCAACGGTTTTCACACGCTGGGAAGGAATCGAATGCTTTAATTATTCCCCCTTGATCTATGCTGCTGAATGTGAAAATATTGTGATTTGCGGAGAAGGAATTTTGGAGGGAAATGGACAGAGCTGGTGGCCTTGGAAAAAGCTACAGCATCACGCTGCAGAACGCCTATATAATGCTGAGTACAACGGAATCCCAGTTGAAAAGCGGGTTTTTGGCACTGAGTCCGATGCGCTCCGTCCTTCGTTTATCCAGCCCATCAATTGTAAAAACATTTTAATTGAAGGGATTACCATTAAAGACGGGCCGCAATGGACTGTTCACCCTGTTTATTGTGAAACGGTTATCTTGCGCAATTTAAAAATATTATCCCACGGACCTAATACGGATGGAATTAATCCTGATTCCTGCAATGGAGTTTTAATCGAAAATTGCTATTTTGAAACCGGGGACGACTGCATAGCCATTAATGCCGGAATGTGTGAGGATGGGTGGCGGGTAGGTAAGCCGTGTCAGAATATTTGGATTCGTAATTGTTTAATGAAGGACGGTCATGGAGGTGTCGCCATTGGTAGTGGCATGTCCGGAGGCGTTCGTAACGTCCTGGTTCAAAATTGCCGATTTCTTGGTGGTGAACGCGGTATTCGCTTAAAGTCAATGCGTGGGCGGGGCGGCATTGTCGAAAATATCTGTTATGAAGGAATTGAGATTAAGGATATGCGTAATGAGGCGATTCAAATCAACATGTATTATCAGTCTTCGACAATTGCCCCCAAAACCAATGCCTCTCCCACATTCCGAAATATAACTGTTCGTAATGTCAAAGGGGATAATGCGCAAATTGCTATTGAAATGAGAGGTTTACCGGAAAATCCTCTCCGCAATATTATTGTAGAGAATGTTGATTTAACGGCATCTCAAGGATTCATCGGAAACGACTGCGATCAAGTCACCTTACATAATGTAAAGGTTAGGTCTCAAAGTGAGGCGGTACTTAACAATGTTTCCAATCTAGAAATGAAAGAATGCAGTTTTCAAAACTTATCTGCGGAGCCGTTGAACATGGTAACAACAATGGAGAAACTTCAGGAGGGTTGATTTTCTTTACGATCCTAGAGAGTAAATACTCAGATTTAGGTAGTTTAGAGGCCATTTCGATAAAATCGGGCGATTGACAAGTTTCTTGGGGTATAATATAATATTTTGATAATTCAGTCTGAACCGAAAGGAGACGCCAATGCGCAAATAAGTAACATCGAATCCATAAAAATGGTGGATGTTACGACCCGGTGGTTGCCGGGAATTTTGGCGTGTCTCTAAATATGAGTTCAGACTTATGAGAATAAACCTTTGCGGTTTCGTTCGCTTTTGTTCCTGCCAATAACAAATCGTGACATCCAGACTAAGTTAGGAGTGGTTTGGATGTTTTTATTTTCTACTCAAGATTTGGCGCAGTGTTTTGACGGCCGGGATATTTTCCGGGGAGTCAATTTTGCGGTTCAAACAGGGGAAAAGATAGCTTTAGTAGGACCCAATGGCATTGGCAAAACTTCACTTCTTAAGATTGTGGCTGGGATCGATCAACCGGCAAAAGGGAAAATCGATTTTTTTATCTCCGTTCATCGCGCCCTTTTAACTCAAAACCTAGATTTCTCATTCGATTTAACGTTAAGAGATGCTTTAGAACAGGCCTTGCCTTTTGGAGGTTCCGAGCAAAAGATTGGCGAAGTTCTTAGGAAGTTCAAATTTAGTGGCCGTGAAAATCAATTGGTATTTACTTTAAGCGGAGGTGAAAAGACCCGGCTACAATTGGCAAGGATTTGGCTCGCTGGATCGGATTTTCTACTGCTCGATGAGCCGACCAATCATTTAGATACTGAGAACTTGGAATGGCTCGAAAGTTATGTCCGGGATTATCCTGGAACAATACTCATTGTATCCCATGACCGCTATTTTCTGGATCGAGCGGTTACCCGTGTACTGGAACTGCATGAAGACGGGATTACTTCTTTTCCGGGCAATTATTCCGCTTATCGCCGAGCCAAGCAAGAACAATTTGCCCGTGATCAAAAGACTTTTTTTGATCAGGAAAAACAGGCCCGAAAACTTGATAATGCCATCCGGGAACTCAAAAGCTGGGCTACGAAAGCTCATGACCAATCAAGACGGAAAGGCATTGCCAGCGGAGTTAAATTTGGTCTCAAAGAATATAACCGGGCCAAAGCAAAGAAGATGGATAGTCAGGTTAAAAATAACATTAAACGACTGGAGCGATTGAAAGAGGAGCGCATTGCCCGGCCCAAGACGATGCCAACCATTGACCTGTCATTCACAGCCGGACAACGCGCCAATAAGGGTATCTTACTGGCAGAAGGAATTTATAAGGCCTTTGGTTCTCATCGGTTACTCGAAAATGGCGATTTTGCTCTTCAATATGGTGAAAAGGTCGGCTTGGTTGGTGCCAATGGTTCCGGAAAAACAACATTGCTTCGAATGATATCCGGAATAGAACCTTTTGATGGGGGAAGCCTTTGGCGTTCTCCTTCCCTGCGGACTGGTTATCTGGAACAGGAGATGCAGTTGCTTGGACAAAACCGGACGGCCCTAGAAGAAGTGACTTTGGTATGCGCCGATCAAGGACGGGTTCGTAATCTTTTGGCAGATCTTTTACTGACAGGGGAAGCTGTTTTTAAGCCCCTGAGTGTTTTAAGCATGGGTGAACGGGTTCGAATTGCGGTTGCAAAGTTACTTTTAGGCCCGTATGATTTGCTGCTTCTTGATGAACCAACGAATTATCTGGATTTGGAGAGCCGGGAACAATTGGAGGAGGCATTGACATCCTTTGGCGGTGCATTCATTGTAGTTTCCCACGACCGTTATTTTCAGGAGAGGATTGCGCATACCATTTGGTCGATGGAGGACGGCAAAATTCGGGTTTATCCTGGAGGCTATGCTAATTATGTTTCTAAACGCTTCTTGTCTGTCTCGGAGCTACCATTGGATCATGATAGTCGGTTGGAGCTGGAGCTAAAAAAGGCCCGGTTAATTGGAGAACTAGCTTTAATAGACCGTATCCGGAACAAATCTGAATACCTTCGGTTGGAACAAGAATTTTTTGAGACGATTCAAAAATTAAAGTAATCTTGAGTCTTCAATATGCTGAAGGGCATGGAAAAACAAGAAAGCTTCACTAAGGAAGTGGTCAATGAATGATTCGAGTATCGGCAGACTGGAATCCCAAACAAGCTTTATTAAAAGAGATGCTTCAAAAACCTGGGCGGTTCACAAAAGCTATTGAAATTTGTCTAGAGATGCATTCATTGCTACATATTTCAGAAAGCTCCTGCGGACCTCTAGAGACTTATGAAGATACCTTGTGGGATGGCCTGGATGAAGCAACTTTTCGAGCGATGACAACGTTGAAGGATGATACAATTGCCTGGAATCTATGGCATATAACCCGGATCGAAGATATCACTGTTAATATCCTGATTGCTGACATGGTACAGGTATTTCTAGGAGATGACTGGATGGGAAAGATGAATGTTACAATACGGGATACCGGTAATGCCATGACTACTGAGGAGATTATCGCTTTCAGCCATGGGCTGAACATGGAGCAATTAAAAAATTACCGGAAAGAAGTTGGGAAAAGGACAAAACAGATTATTCAACAGCTACAACCGGACGATATAAATAGAAAAATGGTTCCTGATCGAGTACAGCGTATTTTGGATGAGGGTGGTGTGTTAGCAGTTGAAGGATCCAAGTGGTTGCTTGATTTTTGGGGCAAGAAGACAGTTGCTGGATTATTAATGATGCCGGTTACCAGGCATCAAGTGGTTCATTTGAATGATTGTTTCAGGATTAAAGAGAAATGCCGGAAAAAGAGTTAGGCGGAGTACATCATTGGATTTTAAAACTAGTTTTGTCAAAAGTTTCGAATGTTTAGAATCATAATTTGTGTTATAATCCTTAATGAACGGCGTAACATTATTGAATTTGGTTTTAGAAATTAATGTTGTCTTGTGACGTTGAACGGTAATTTTTTAGTGAGATTAGACGGTACGATAAGAATCGATCGTAAATTTTTACTCTTTAGCTGGGAAAATAGTTTTATAGAAAATGTCTAGTTGGAATTAAATGGATATAAATAATCATTGACACCGGGTGGTTGATTATATTATAATAGTTTTTGCGCCGGTACGTGGAGGGGTTCCCGAGCGGCCAAAGGGGGCAGACTGTAAATCTGTTGGTTGACGCCTTCGAAGGTTCGAATCCTTCCCCCTCCACCATTATTATATTAAAGATTTGAAGTCAAGAATTTAAAGCTTGACATATGCAAGATTGAAATATATAATAAATAAGCTTTCTACAAATCGGTAATCTAATTTAATAAATCGCGGGGTGGAGCAGTTGGCAGCTCGTCGGGCTCATAACCCGGAGGTCGGAGGTTCGAATCCTTCCCCCGCAACCAATATTTAAAACTTAAACCTTTAGGGTTATTCATTAAATAAATGCCCACATAGCTCAGTCGGTAGAGCGCATCCATGGTAAGGATGAGGTCATCAGTTCAATTCTGATTGTGGGCTCCATTTATTTATCCCGAGCGGTTTTTTTTATTTACATGAATAAATTGACCTACGATTATTCAAACAATATCTTACTTCGAAAATAGTCCTTCGTTTAAACCTTCCATTTAAAATTCTCATTATAAAATGCCGGGTGGTTTTTTACATGGAAGAAGGATAAACAAATTTATTGTAGAATTAAATTCTGTCTTAGAATTAACAATACCTTTGAGATTTGAAGGAGGACGAATACAATGGCAAAGCAGAAGTATGAACGCACAAAACCACACGTAAATATCGGAACAATCGGTCACGTTGACCACGGTAAAACAACCAGCACCGCAGCAATAACCCT
>JAEZKW010000247.1 GCA_023415375.1 Bacillota bacterium | reverse complement strand
ACTTGCCCTTTGAGGAACGGGCCAAACGTAACTATGACCACCCTGATGCCTTCGAAAATTGTCTTTTAATACAGCATCTCGACCAAATCCGGAGAGGCAGAACCATTGAAGTTCCGGTTTATGACTTTTCACAACATGCTCGAACCTCAAAGAAAATCCCAGTGACCCCTCACCCAGTCATTGTGGTGGAAGGAATTTTAATTCTGACCGAACCGGCGTTACGAAATGTATTTGATATCAAGGTTTATGTGGATACCGATGCTGATACCCGCGTAATCCGCCGTATCACCCGGGATATTGAGGAACGAGGCCGTACCTTAGATTCAGTTTGCAGACAATATTTAAATACGGTCAAACCTATGCACGAAGCCTTCATCGAACCATCAAAACGCTATGCGGATATCATTATTCCTGTGGGTGGACATAACACCGTCGCTTTGAGCTTGCTGGTATCCAGGATCGAGAGTTATCTAAAAAGTATTGAGATAAGTGAGTAAATCATTCAGGAAATTATTCAGCAATGATTTCAATATTTCCATAGTTACTACCAAAAAGGGACTGTCCCAAAAGTAAATTTTCATGTATACCTCTTTACTTATTCCACTTTCACCCTGGTGATGGGTATTCCGTTATATCCATATCCTTTCCGGTTCCATGCTGCAGCTTCAGGTTGAGAGCGGCCATAGGAATCATAAGCCCGAGACATAACCGTATATTCCCCTTGGTTATGGACATTCCATTGATGGTTCCAAAGTACCCAGGAATAGACTTGCGATGGATCCCTTTGAAGCTTAGCAAAATCCCATGTTACTCCGTTGTCGGTACTGACTTCTACTGCCGTCATAACACCTTTTCCAGTCCAAGCCAGTCCTTTAATATTGTGATTGCCTGTATTCAAAATCGATAAATTCATCGGATATTGAATAATGGAATTAATATTTATAGTAGTTACGGGCTTTTTATTCCGATCACTATCTTTATAAGGATAATAATTATAATCTATTGCTTGAAACGGTCCTGTAAACAGGTGATCAATAACGGAAATCCGTTTTAGCCATTTTACCCAGGCCATTCCATACCAACCAGGAACAATCAGTCGTAAAGGGTAACCATGTTTATAAGGAATTGGGGCTCCATTTACTTCATAAGCGATAATCGTGTCAGGGTGTAGCGCCTTTTCCAGAGGCAGACTCCGGGCAAATGAAAAAATCCCGGGGATATCTTTTCTTCGCCCGGCATCATGCCCTTCGAAAACCACTTCAAAAGCGGAATCCTTAATCCCTGTCATTAAAAGCAAGTAATTCAATGAGACCCCTTTCCAAACTGCTTGGCTAATAGCGCCATCCTGCCATTGCTCTCCATATACACGGGGTCTAAAATAAGCTCGCTTGTTACCGGAACATTCGATCACCGTAACCAGTGTACGAGAGGGCATTGTTAGTAAGTCTTCATAATGGAAGATCGTGGGTTGTTTTATTTCTCCGTCTATTTGGAGCTGGTAGAAGTTGTTGGTTAAGACCGGATAACTAAAATGATTGCGAATATAAATTAAATTCTCCGGTGTTGTCCAGTCACGCAAAAAGCGAATGGGAGTCTCTTGGTTTTCCGGATATAAGTTGCCGGTAGTTAGGTGCGGTTCGGCTTTAAAATCCCTCATAATCTTTGCCTCCATTTCCCTTAGGATTAGTCAAACGTATTATCTAAAAAATATATGCTTAAAGAAAAAAAAGAACCTTTCAATTGGTTCTTTCTCTTGGAAAAATTGAAATCCTTTGTCATTTATGAGTTCTATCCCCTTTTAAAGTGAAGTCATTGGAAATCGACTTAGTTAAAATCAAATTAGAATTTTTTCCCTTCCAGCCTAATGAACTATTTCAATGTCCCTAAATAATTGCTTAATATTTTGTTCTTGAAAACCTGGAGTATTTTTCCCAATCAGGACTGGGCAGGAAACTTCGCATCCGGGCCGAAAGCATCCAGAGATGGATTGACTAGAATTAAATATCGAATTGCTTTCGGAGAGGAAAAATGGGAATACGCAGAATAGTCATAGCTTTTTTGACAGTACTGATTTGCCTAACCACGTTTCATTTCGTTATGAGCGTACAAGCGGCAACAATGAGTGAAAATAAAACTTCGATGCAAACACCACCCTATATGAATCAGCCAAGCACAAACGATAATATTGTTGTCTATATCAACTGGGACGGTTTTGCTGATTATTATGTTGATCTGGCTGAGAAACAGGGTAAAATCCCCACCTTATCCCGGATTAAAAACGAAGATGGTGTATACTTTTCAAATGCATATACCGGTATCCCGTCCATAACCAATCCGATGCAGGCGGCGATAGCTTCCGGTACAACTTCAAGATTTACGGATAATCATTTTCGGTATTTTAATAGAAAATTAAATATGGTGATCCAGGAACAGCCGCCCACAAAAAATGAAGCGGAAACCTTAGCAGAAGCCGCAGTACGGCAAAATCTTAATGTAATATCCATCAATCAGTTTGCCTCCCAAAATCGGGGGACTGTGGTGGGTGACCCGTCGAAAGCATATATATTAGCCCCTGTTGGCACTAATGGATATTCCGATGTCAGTGCACGCTTCGACGAAGCCATTCGGCTCATCAAAACGCTAAAAATCGGTAATGTGTCTTTTGAGCGGTTCCCTCGATTTATTGCGCTTTATATGGATGACCTTGATGGAATCGGCCATAATGAGGCTAAAACTTATGGAGTTTCTCCGGTTACAACCGAGGAAGCGCGGAAACAGGCGGTGATTGACCGCCTGGCCCTGATGGATCATAAACTTGGTGAATTGATTCAAACCTGTAAGGATGTAGGTATCTATAACAATATTAGTTTTGTACTGACAACAGACCATGGAATGGCCCCCTTTGGCTCACAGCAACTAGAAATAATAGAAGATAGTACACAAACTAAGCTGTCCGATTTGATTGCCACTATAGAAAGTTTAGGTCCCGGGTATAGATGCCAGATTTTGCAGCCTGGAAAAATACAAATGCCGTCCCCAGAAACCGATATTGCCATAGTGACCGTCGGCCTGCAAGTCCAACTTTCATTTATAGACGAATTTGATCCTAACGTAATCGATATGAAAAACCAAAAAATCGCCGAAACGCTGAAAAATAAGAATTACATCGATAAAATCATGTTTCCCGACGAGATGATGAACCACGGTATAAAAGCCGGATTTGCCGACCTTATTATATCGCCCACCCTATCATTTTCATTTGCAAAATAGTAAACTAAAGACGGCCAGGGGACAACATGACAGCTTGGCTGAAGAAGCACAACACATCGCATCTTTTATGTGGGGCAAAGGCATCAAAAAAGGGCTAATACAGAATGATGAAATTCACAACTATGATTTTGCGCCTACAATGGCAAAGCTTCTAGGAATCAATGCTCCGCTTGATTCCACCGGTAAGGTCTTATACAATGTTCTAGACAATATTTTTCCTTCCCTAGAATATGACATGAAGTTTGAAGATGATGAAGCAGTTGTAAGTGAAAATGTTGAGCGTTCTATGGACGGACAAGCTTCCGGAGGAACGGCGATAAGCCTGTATGATAATTTGGCTTGGGTAGAGTTCACCAACCTACCGGCGGCTGAAAAAATAATTGTCAAGTATACGGCAACTGTCGATGGAAAATTATCGCTTTATGTCAATGATAAGTTTGTTCGGGATATATTTTTCCCTTCAACCTACAGGTCCGGAACGTATGATGATAAAATGATCAATATTACCATTCGTAATGGAGATATGGTAAAATTTTTAAATGACGCCACTCATAACTGTAGCGGTATTAATATTGATTATATTGTTTTATCGGGTGATTATAATGATGAAACAATTAATGAACCGAATACTACCTTTCTATTAAAGCCATAATAACTTCCCAAGACTCACCGGCAAAACTACCGTTCCCTTTTCGAGCGATATAGAGACGTTTTTCTGCACCGGCTATATCGATGATAACATCGAATTTTGGGGGTTAACTCCCAAGATAATTGTCTCGGCAAAGGGGTTTTTCGTTTTTAAGTCGGGCAAATCCTTAAATTGTTCCTGGTTGCCAATTTCCAATTCTACTTTTTGCATAGAATCCCAATAATCCTTTGGGTTACTCGAGGCATCCGTCAAGTTATTGTTTTTCGGTATTAAAGGGTATCGTCCCGGCATCCTCTCCTGGGAATAAGCGAATTCTATCCAACAAATTCCCTTGATGTTTTTTGACAACCTAGTTATTTAAACATGCCGGACGCACAACAAAAAATCAGCTAAATCTCGATTCTTTAGCTGATTTTAACACTACTGTTCATTAAGTTTTTATCAGTGTTTTCTTAGGCATCCTTATTTAAATCAAAAATAACAGCCACCAGGATGATGATACCCATTGCAATCGTCTGCCAATAAGATGAAACACCCAGCAGACTCAAGGCATTGTTAATGACACCAATAATCACTAAACCTAACGTAGTTTGAATAATGCCACCGCGACCACCAGACATACTGGTCCCACCCATAGCAACCGCAGCAATGGCATTTAACTCATAACCCTGAGCCGCATTGGGTTGTCCGGCTTGCAATCGGGAGGCCAGCGCCGCTCCACCTAAAGCAGCCAACACGGAACAGATCATATAAACATAAAACTTGACTTTAACAATATTGATACCACTGAGTTTAGCGACCTCTTCGTTACTACCTACAGCGAAGACATACCGTCCAAAACAAGTTCTTGTCAATACAATATGAGCTGTCACCATTATAATGGCTGTTACAATTACCATTACAGGAACTGGCCCAATATATCCTATCCCCATCCAACTGAAAGAATCCGGCAGGCCAAAAACTGGTTTCGATTCAGTATAAACATAAGCCAAACCACGGGCCACACTCATAATAGCCAAAGTAGCTATAAAAGGAGGCACTTTCAATTTGGCAATATTCACCGCCATAATCCCGCCAAAAATACCTCCGATAACAATCGCAGTTGCCAAAATGACTAAGACTCCGGTTAAAATACTGGCATTGGGAAAGAACTTTATTGTAACGGTAGCTACAATGCCCGCCAATGCCGCCACTGAACCAACTGATAAATCAATACCGTTTGATAGGATTACAAAAGTCATTCCTGTAGCCAGAAGAGCATTAATGGTAATCTGCATCATTACATTGACCAGATTATTCGGATCAATAAAACGCGGTACAAAGAGAGCCGACATAGCTATCAGCACTACGAAAAAGAGGACCAAAGAATTTTCCTTGGCATATTTGTTGAGCTGTTTTAAATCTAAGGTCTTACTCATTGACTTTACCTCCCTTAACATCCAATAATACTGGCAAGTTGTAAAATATCTTTTTCAGTTGTCCCGTGATTATCGATAATCCCCGAAACTTTTCCTTCCCGCATAACCATGATTCGGTCCGAAACCCCCAGAATCTCCGGAAGCTCCGAGGAAACCATAATAATACTGCCACCCTCTTCAACAAACTTTTTCATCAAGCCGTATATTTCGGCCTTGGCATTCACATCAATACCTCGAGTGGGTTCATCCATAATCAGGATTTTTGATTTAGCTGCTAGCCATTTGGCAATTACCACTTTTTGTTGATTGCCACCGGAAAGGTTTTTTACCGGAGCATTAGCGCTTGGTGTTTTAGTGTGTAACATTTGAATAAAATCTTCAGCGATTCTTGATTCCCATTTGAAATTAATAAAACCAAAATTGGAGTTTACAAATAAACTGGCAAGGGAGGTGTTTTCCTTAACACTCTTTGACAATAAAAGTCCCTGATTACGTCGGTCTTCCGGTATCAAGCCGACACCTGCTTTAATTGCTTGTTGAGGTTCAGTAAATCTTACCAGTTGGCCGTTTTGAAAACATTCTCCACTATCAATACCGTCGGCACCGAAGATTGCTCGCATTACTTCAGTTCTACCTGCACCAATTAAGCCTGCCACTCCTAAAATTTCTCCCCGTCTTAAGCCAAAAGAAACATCTTCAAAAACACCTTTACGGGTATAATTTCTTATCTCCAATACCACTTCGTCGGCTGGAGGTACTTCCGATTTATAATAAAATTGCGTAATTTCTCTACCTACCATTAACGCAATCATATGACTCTCATCAATTTCTCTAAGAGATACCGTCTTAACGATCTGCCCATCCCGAAGGATAGTGACTGTATCTCCGATTCTGGTAATTTCTTTTAAGCGGTGGGAAATATAAATAATGGCCACATTTTCCCGTTTCAACTTTTCAATTACTTTAAAAAGCGCTTCGACCTCATGCTCAGAAAGTGACGATGTTGGTTCATCCATAATCACGAGTGAACTGTTTTGAGAGACTGCCCGGGCAATCTCCACCATCTGTTTATCTGCATTGCTTAATTTACGGATAACCGTCTTCGGACAGATTTTAACTCCAATGCTTTCTAATAACTGACCGGCATCCTTGTTCATCTTCTTACGATCGACAAAACCGGACTTGCCGATTTTTGGTTCCCGGCCTAGAAAAATATTCTCAGCGACCGTAAGGTCAGGAATAACACTTAATTCCTGGTGAATTACGCTAATACCGGCGGCCAGAGACTCACGGGTATTTTTAAAATTGACTTCCTGACCGTTTAATTTTACATTTCCTTCATCATGGGAATATACACCGGAAATGATTTTGATTAAAGTCGATTTACCGGCGCCATTTTCCCCCAACAATACATGCACCTGGCCGGGATAAATATTCAAATCAATATTCGACAAGGCCTTGACCCCGGGAAAAGATTTACTGACTCCGGCCATTTCTATCAGTGGCGTTTGATGCATGTTCTTTCCTCCTGACTTTCGAGTACTCGGCGCGTGCGCCGCTATTACTGGATTACTCGGCGCACACGTGCGCGACTTCGAGCAACCGGGTAATCGGGGCAGTGGAAGGAGCTAACCCCTTCCACTGTAGACCTAACCTTGATACCTAGAATGTTGAAGGTTTAATTCTAATAACTCTTAGAGATTGCTTTTATCGATTACTTTCGGAGCAATCGGGATTAATTTGGGAACGGTTTTGCCGTGTAATTTATCCATGGCAGCATCCAAAGTTTTGGCACCGATAGCTGCAGGATCCTGGGCAATATCAGCTTTCCAGAGGCCACCGTTTTTGATCTCAGCAATACCTTCGGGATTGCCGTCAAAGCCAATGACTTGAACATTACGGTTGGCAGCTTTGATTGCAGATAAGGCACCCATTGCAAAAGGATCGCCAACACCAAAAATCACTTGAAGGTTTGGATATTTAACGAGCATATTTTGAGTAACGTCAGCTGCTTTCGCTTGGTCGCCGGAGCAGTTTTGAACATCGACCACTTTGATATTGGGATAATTTTTGGCTAAGAATTCTTTGAAACCTTTTTCACGGTTTACGCAGCTTTCAACCTCGGAATAAGTTACAATTGCAACTTCACCTTTGTGGCTGGGAAGCATTTTTTTAGCAACATAATCGGCTGCTAACTCGCCACCCTTATAGTTGTCAGTAGCGACATGGGCTACCGTTTGTCCATCGGAAGAAATATCCATTGTAAATACAGGAATATTCGCTTTGTTAGCCAATTCAACCATAGATTTGCTTCCTGCAGAGTTGGTAGGGCAAAGGATTATGGCATTTACCTTTTGGGTGATGAAATCTTGAACCTGGCTGAGTTGTTTGTTGGAATCTCTGGATGCATCTTGAATAATCAATTTGACTCCAAGTTGTTTTGCCCTTTTAATTAAGGATTGCTCAATATTGTTGTAGAAAACGTGCTCACGAGTAAGCAAACTGACACCGACAACAACTTTTTTGGGAGCTGCGAGTGCAGCCACAGTAAGGCTTAAAATCATGAGAACTACGAGCGAAACGCAGATAATCCTGGTAAATCTTTTCATGTTTTTTCCTCCCATTTTGATAATTTTTTATGCAAAAGGGCTTTTTATGACCCCTTTTACCTAATAGAATTGGCCTTATTATCGCTGCCACAAAGAATAATTTTCTGTTTCACAATCTCTTTCACAGCTTTTTTGCCACTTGCCATAAACTTCTTAGGATCAATAATGCTTTGATCAACTAGTGCCTCCCGCACTCCTCGGGTTAATGCAGCCCGAAGTTCGGTAGCAAAGTTTACCTTACTGATCCCAAGTGAAATTGCTGTTCGTACCATTTCATCCGGAACGCCGGAAGCCCCATGTAAAACCAACAGTATGTCAACGACTTTACGAATCTCAGCTAGCCGCTGAAAATCCAACTTTGGCTCACCCTTATAAAAACCATGGGCCGTCCCGATGGCAACCGCAAGGGAGTCAATCCCAGTTTTTAAAATAAACTCTTTTGCTTCAGCTGGATCAGTGTAAGTGGCTGACTTTTCGCTAACTTCCAAACCATCTTCTTTGCCGCCGACCTTGCCGAGTTCAGCCTCAACAGGAATCCCGACTGCATGAGACATATCAACAACCCGCTTTGATATAGCAATGTTTTCCTCAAAGGGAAGTTTAGATCCATCAATCATGATGGATGTATATCCAGAACGTAGAGCCCAAACGGCAAGTTCATAACTTTCACCATGGTCAAGATGAAGCGCTACCGGAACCGGACAGGATTTTGCGGCAGTGTGAACCATTGCAGCCAGCATTTCAATTCCGGCGTACTTTACTGTTCCCGGTGTGGTTTGTATCATAACCGGTGCTTGAAGTTCGGTTGCAGTCTCCAATACCGTCTGGACCATTTCCATATTTTCGATGTTAAATGCCGCTACAGCATACTTACCTCTTTGGGCATCTTCCAACATTTGCTTGCTGGTTACTAAAGGCATTCGTAACACATCCTTTTTGATTTATCCTCAATTCAACAAAGGCATTAACAAATTTTCTCGATGGCTACCAGGGGCAACATCCGGCGAAAATCAGCGGCAGTACATAATAAAGTGCCTTCACGGATTAATGAAGCATTGGCTGCCGCCACACCATATCGCAGCATTTCCGAAACTTCCAATCGCTGTTCTACCGCCATACAAATGCCCGCTACTAATGAATCTCCAGCTCCTTGAACTCCACGGACTTCAATATTGGAGCCTGGGGCAAACCAAGCTTGATCATGGCTAACAACCACCGCGCCATCTTTTCCCATGGTAACACAAACAATACCGACCCCTTGTTTAATGAGCTTCCTGGAAATTTCAACAATGTCCTGTTTGTTTTGCACCTTTACTTTAAAAGCAGATTCAAACTCATACAAGTTGGGTTTAATAAAATATGGACCTGCTTTTAGGCCTTCCAAAAACAATTCTCCATCGGCATCCAAAACTGTTTTAACACCGCTTTTTTTAACGGTTTCAATTAAAGACCGATAGATATCTTTGGGAACTCCGGCTGGAACACTACCATTAAAAACCATAATTGATGAATCTTTTACCCTGTCATAAACCAATTTGTGAAGCTCAGGAAGAGTTTCAGGGATTACCGGGTAACCATTTTCATTAAACTCAGTCATCACCCGATTTTGCTCATCAAAAACTTTCACATTGGTTCTTAGAGTTCCGTCAATATCGATAAACCGGTATTTAATACCGCTTTGTTCCAGATTTGTCTCGACAAAATCCCGATTATTGATGTAATTAAAACCCAGAGCCTCAGTCTGTCCACCTAATTGGTGAACTGCGATACTCACATTAATACCCTTACCCGATAAGTCAGAACGGGTATGAATCACCCGGTTAAGCCCGCCATACTTGAAACCATTTATCGTAATCGTTCTATCAATGCAAGGATTTAGCGTTAATGTTGTAATCAATCGAAATCTCCCCCTTGTTGCAAAAAGCAGCGCTATCCGGCATAATTTTCGTTGACCCATTTAGCCATCGATTGAAAAATAATCCATACCGATACAGCTCCTGCATCTTCTAGACCAATTGCACTCTGTCCGAAAGATTTGGCTCTACCAAATTTAGCTACACATTGTTTGGTATACTCTTTCCCGGCTTCAGCCTGTTTAGCTGCTTGTTTAAAGCCTTCAGACAGGCTGGCTCCCCGATTTGCTGCTTCTTGCAAGGCCATAGCAGCCGGTTCAAAAGCATCAACCATGGTTTTATCACCAATTTGAGCCTTGCCGCGTTTTTTAAGTGCAGTCAGCGACCTTTGGAATATGCCCGCGATACCCGAAAGGTCGACTTCCCTTAAGGGCTCAAGTCCAATAATACCACTAATAAAAACCGTCCCAAAAAGTACTCCCGAAGCACCTCCCATTGTATCTAAAAGAGTCATACCGACACAGTGGAATACGTCATTGACGGTGGCAAACTCTTTCGTCCGGAGCTCCTTTTGTACCTCTTTGAAACCCAGTGACATACTGGTCCCATGGTCCCCATCGCCGATTTTCTTGTCAATCACAGTCAAGTATTCTTCCGATTCAATCATATGCTGGGCAACTTCAATGAACATTCTTTGGAGATCACCCGAAGTTAAAGCAGTTTTCAAAGTATCACCAACCCTTAAAGCGCTTGTTTCCTAAAAAAAGGTGAATAAGCTTGATAATTATAATAATGTTTTAATTCTTGATCCAATTTCAGCAGTGAGATAGAGAAACCACCGGTTCCTTGGGGAGCCAACAACGTATCAATAAACATGTCATATGTTTTAAGCGACTTTTGATCCAACACCATCTTTACCCTGCGATTAACGATACAGAGTTCGAGTAAACCTGTAAAACCGAACCCGTTAATAAATACCGCAATCTCGTCTCCAACGGCTGCTTTTAGATCAATGAGTAAATAGTCCATCATAATGTCAACAATCTTATCTGCCGGCATAAGTCTGGTCTTCAGTATTCCCGGCTCTCCATTAAAGCCCATACCAAATTCAATCATCCCCGGTTCCATATCAAACATAGCCTCACCGGTAGAGGGCAAATATCCAGGAGAAGTTGTAACACTCAATGTCCGGATATTCCGGTTTGCTTTTCGTGTCACCCTTACTAACTCATCTAAATTGAGACCTGCATCGGCAGCTGCACCCGCTATTTTAAGTACAATAGCGACTCCCGCGACACCCCGGCGTTCATCCTGTTTATCGATAGGAGCCGAAGTTATATCATCACTCACAAACACCGATTGAGTTTTAATTCCTTCGAGTTGTAGAAGTTCCCCCGCCAATTCGAAATTCAGAACGTCTCCGGCATGGTTGGTGGCCAAAAAAAGTACTCCATTTTGGTGATTCACTGCTTTGGTGACATTCATAATCGACTTGGCTGGAGGTGCAGCATAAACATTACCCAAAGCAACTCCATCGGCTAAACCATGACCTACATAACCGATATTCCAGGGTTCATTTCCGGCGCCACCGCCAGTAACAATAGCCACCTTATTCTTGCGTTCTTTTAATACCAACCCGTTGGTATTTGACACTTTTTCAAACAAATGCGGATTGGCATACAAATAACCTTCCAACATTTCACGGATCATTTCATCTGGTGCATTAATAATCTTATTCATCTATATCACCGCAATCTGAATAATTTCGAAACCAATAGTGAAATTAAACTTCATTCACTGGGCTGGGCAACAATAACTTCTACCCCTAACTCACGAATCTGTTTAATATAAGTTTCTTCTACATTCCAATCGGTAATGACCCTATCAACTCCATCAATTGGACACACTTTTGCTAAGGACGCCTCATTAAATTTGCTATAATCAGCCAAGACGATTTTCTCTTTAGCCGATTTCAACATTTGTTGTTTGACTTGGGCTTCATATGTATTAGGAGTGGTTATTCCATGTTCAACATCTATACTGTTCGCTCCTAAAAATACTTTATCAAAAAACAAGCTTTCAATGGCTCTTTCGGCCAGTCCGCCGACGCATGATAAAATCCGGTGCCGAACATTCCCGCCAATCAAGATTAGATCGATATCCTCAGCATCCACCATCTCGACGGCCAGGTTAATTGCATTGGTAATAATTACAATGTTGCGCTTATTACCGCTTTTAATCAGTCTTATAAGTTCTAGGGTGGTAGAACCTGCATCAATAAATGCTGTTTCACCATCCTCAATTTGTTCATAGGCCATCTCAGCTATAGCCTTTTTCTCAGCAATATTTTTCTTTTCTTTCTCTTTTTCTTCAAACTCGCGGATGGAAGTAGCGAGACTAACTGCTCCGCCCCGGGTTCTTTTCAGGAATCCATAACCATCTAATTCATTTAAGATCTTTCGAATTGTTACTTCTGATACGTTGAATAAATCACGAAGTTCCCCTACTGAAACAGACGTTTTTTCTTGAAGAATATCAAGAATAGCTCGTTTTCTTTCTTCAGTAAGAATTTTTGACACCCCATTCATCATTTTCATTTATAACCATATATTATATTGTTTTGTTTCAAATGTCAAGTTTATTATCTTATTTCCAAAACTTTTTGATTACGCTTCGTAATTTTTCGAAACTACGTTTCGTATCATCATGGCCCCAAGCTTTTAGAGCTACTATCGATTAAACCTTATCTTTTAACAAATGTGAATTTACTTCGATATAAAAAATAAGATGAATTCCATGGGAGTGAAACATAACGGTAGTATCTCGGATTGTTTCAATAGAAAAAAAACCGTAACCTTCGCTGTTATTTCAAGGATAAATCCAACAATAGAAACGACTAGAAAATTGCAGGCAGTTTCTTTAAACTGGAAAATATCCTTAAACAATACAAAAGCGCCGTAACATTTGTAACTGTTTGGCGCTTTTGTATTAAGGCGTTAAATCATTTCTTATTATCGATTATATGTCGGATTACGCTTCATTTTTCCAAAGTCCATGTAGGTTGCAATATTCACGAGCGGTTACCGTTTGAGCAGAAATACAGAATAAAGCTTCCGGGGCCTGACCAGGATTTAAAAATTGGCGATAGGATTGGCCGTCGGCGATGAGCTCAATCCATTCAATAAAATGCTTTTCTTCCATGGGATGGGCAACGCTTCCCACTGTAACTTTAAACCCTGTTTCAGTTTTCTCAATGACCGGGACATGTTTTTCCTTGGAAGCATCCACCGAATTCTCGGGTACTAGCACCATGGGATCACCACAGCAGACCAGTTCCCCACCTCCGGCATGAACCACTTCGACAATATTCCCGCAATGGGGGCATTTGTAAATTTGCAATTTCGCTACCATTTTAACTCCTCCTTAAATTTGTTTTTAGGTATTAATGTGAAAAAATAACTGCGCCCGTATAGGGTTGATACTTGGGCTTGTTGTTTTTTCACTGAATTTTTCTGAAAGCCGGTTAGAGCGGCTTTCATCAAATTTAATATGTAAGCATTCGAAAACAAGTCAATTAAAAAGTGACATACTTTTCTTTTTTGGCGCCGCAAACCGGACAATTATCCGGAATGCCATCAACAATGGTGTGGCCACAGACCGGGCAAATGTTGACTGACTTGAGCTGCAAATCTTTGCCTTCCCTGGCTGCATCTTGAGCTTCCTTAAATAAGCGGGCATGAATTTTTTCAGCCTCCAATGCAAAATGGAAACTACGCTCTGCCCCTTTTTCCTCCTGAAATTGAGCGGTTTGTAAATAAACCGGATACATTTGTTCCACTTCATGAAGCTCACCGTTGATTGCCCCCTGGAGATTTTCGACCAGGCTCTTGATGCCAAAAACCGCTCCGGACGTTACAGTATAATCACCCTGTTTGGTTTGTAACTCCCGGAAATGATTATTGGCATGGACCTGTTCTGCATAGGAGATGGCCTTAAACAACTTGCCGATATTCGGAAACCCCTCTTTTTCAGCCAAATTCCCCCAAGTGATATAACGCATGTGAGCCATACTTTCACCGCCATAAGCCGAACGCAAGAAATCCGCAGTCATTGCATTTTGAACCGGCATCTTTTTTCCTCCCTCAATAAGTAATTTATATTTCTTTCACGATCTCCGCATAATCTTTGCGCTTCCGCCTGGGATACAACGTTTTGGAATCATCAAAATATCCTAGGGCAATTAACATCACCACTGTTTTATTTTCATCCAGGCCAAATTCTTTCTTGATTCCCTCAAAATCAATCCCGCTCATGGGATGCGAATCAATTCCAAAATCTTTGGCAACGTACATAATGGACATTGCTAATAAGGCTGCATTACTTTCAGCAAATTTGATCCGGCGTTCTTCCGATGAACCGTATAAGGCAGCCGCATATTGTTGGGTGTTTTCCAATGCTTGTTTATCAACCATACTTTTTAAATCGTCCCATGCCGGATTGGCAGGTTTATACCCGCTTAAATCCCCAACAATGATTAATGTCACCGGTGCTTCTTTTATTTTCGGCTGATTACTGGCGAGCGAAAAAAGCCTTTCTTTTGCCTCCGCCGATTTCACCGCAATAATTTCCCACGGTTGCAAATTAAAGGCCGATGGCGCAAGGATAGCCAGATTGATTACATCTCTTAAAACATCGTCCCCGATTTTATGCTCGGGCTTAAAAAAATTCACAGAACGCCTTTCTTCAAAAACTTTTTTTAAATCCATCGTCATACCTTCTTTCTTCTTTATTTTGTCATCCCTGGGAATGAAGTTCCTAATTAATTTTTTCGTTTTTAAATAATCTGTATCAACCCAGCGAAACCAAAATCAACCCAAAGCATAAATTTTCAATATTCCTCCAAGTGAACAAATTCACCGTTTTCAACCCAGATCCCGGGTCGCAAAACTAATTCATAAATATTATGTAATAAGAAATAATGTTTTTCTTCTTCACGGGCGATTTTTTTAAACAATTCACTTTGGTTCTTATCTTGGGCTTCGGCCGCTTTCGCAAGGTAGAAATCTTGGCTTTTTTTCTCAGCTTCCATTGCCTTTTGATATAACCCAAGCTGGCTCGTGTCAAGATTTTCAAGTCCATCCTTAGCAATCATTTGCTTAAAGATGTTACCGGCATTTTTTAAAACTGTCGTTTCAGTAACCTGCTCCGGCGATGACTGCATATTCTTAAAGAGTTGATAATGACCTACTTCATCATCCGCCAGTTGGTTAAAAATTTCCCGAAAGCCAGGATTAGTGGCTTTTTCGGCCAGTTCCCGGTAGAAGATTTCACCATCCTGTTCCATTTTCATTGCAATTTCCAAGGCATTCATGAATAATTCCTCCTTTTTATTAAATCATTTAGTATTTTTAGTCACAGAGAAAAAATAATTGTAAAACCTTCTCTGAGCCTCTGTGTCTCAGTGGTTGAAAAAATTACTTTTTAGCTGATATCAATTCTTCCAATTTCTCAAGGTCAAGTTTCCTCCGATAGAGCGGTTGAAAATTTTGGCTATAGACCCCAAGATTATCTTCGAAGGTTCTCTTGGGATTTGTATAAAAAATCCCTAAAGGTAATTTCTCGGTTTCGATTGCTTTGGAAAAGGCCGCAGCCCTGTCCCTTGGATCATGGCTTTCATCCAAGTAATATGTATGCTCTTTAAACCATTGATAAGTATTATGTTTATTAAATGAAACACAGGGTTGCAAGACGTCGACCAATGCATAACCGCGATGAGTTATTGCTTTTTTAAAAATTTCTTTAGTCTGGGCAGCATCACCCATGAAAGCTCGGGCCACAAAGGAAGCATCGAGGGCCAAGGCAACTGCAATAGGGTTAAAAGGTTCGTTGGTGACCCCATTAACTTGTATCGGAGTTTGAAAGCCTTGCCCGCTGGTAGGGGAAGCCTGGCCCTTGGTTAAGCCATAGACCATATTATTATGAACAATATTGGTGATATCCGGGTTGCGGCGGATGGTATGGAGAAAATGATTGCCCCCTTCACCGTACATATCGCCTTCACCGCTCTCGGCAATAACCGTTAACTGCGGATTTGTTGCCTTAATTGCCGTTGCTGGCGGCAAAGCCCGCCCATGCAATCCATTAAAAAAGTTGCATCGTAAATAATGAGGGATTTTAGCTGCCTGACCGATCCCGGAAACCATGACCAGATTTTCAGGTTTTACATCGAGTTCCGCCAGTGCTTGTTCTAAAATATTCAAAATGCCAAAGTTACCACACCCAGGGCACCAGCTGATGTCGACGGTGTCAATCTTATAGGCCTCAGTATTCATGATTTTCACTCCTCCCCATTATTTCACCAATCCGTTCTACCAGTTCTTCGACGGAAAATGGCATCCCGTCATATTTAAGAATTTGGTTTTGGATCGTTATGCCGGTTGCTAATTGAATTAATTTGCCGAATTGACTGGTGGCGTTATTCTCGACGATAATCGTGCGGGTTGCCTTTTTTAAATAAGTTGAAACTCCCGGATTTAAAGGGAAAACTTGTTTGAAATGGAGTAATGCTAAATCTGGAAAATCAATAATAGCCATTGCTTCCTTGATCATTTCAAAAGTAGATCCCCAACTGACGATCAATATTTGATAATCGGGATTACCAACCAATTCCGGCGAGATGATTGTTTGTTTGATCGTAGACAATTTTTGAAGCCGTTTTTGATTCATCCGGATCCGCAAGTCCAAATCTTCGGTGATATGACCTGTTTCATCGTGTTCATCACTGTCTACCCCTACAAGGCCTTTACCGTATCCAGGAATACCACGAGGCGATATACCGATGTCTGTAAATTGATAGCGCCGATAGTCAGGAGGAGTTTCGATTATATGCTCTGCTACCGGGAACTTGGATGGATCGAAGGCCGGAAGATTACAATAGGAATCGACCAAGTATTGATCAGTGAGGATAAAAACCGGTACCTGGAATTGATCTGCCAGCTGAAAAGCTTTTTGAGCAAGGTAAAAAGCTTCATTAATATTGCCGGGAGCTAGAATAATCCGAGGAAACTCCCCATGGCCGGCATAAAGAACTAACTCCAAATCAGCCTGCTCGGTCCGAGTTGGCAAACCGGTTGCCGGTCCTGGACGTTGGGCTAGGTGGACTACAACAGGTGATTCAATCATCCCAGCGAGACTAATTCCTTCGGTCATCAGAGCGAAACCGCCCCCAGAAGTCGTTATAATTGCTCTGGCGCCAGCATACCAAGCGCCTAAGGCCATATTGATGGCGGAAATCTCGTCTTCAGCCTGTTCAACCACAACCGGAATATCCCTTGAGCATTGAGCCATATAAGTTAAAACTCCCGTTCCAGGTGACATTGGGTAAGAAGAAATGAAATTGCAGCCCCCGGCAAGAGCTCCCAAAGCGACAGCCTCTGCGCCATTGGCGATAATATGATTTTGAACGGTCGAATCGACAGGTAAATCGAATAAGTATTGACCGGGTGCTTTGGTTCGAAGTTGGATCCCCAATTGATAACCTCTTTTGACTGCCTCTAAATTCTTATTGATAATCTCGGCACTTTTCGAAGCAAAAAATTTACTCACTTGGGTAGAAGTAAGTTCCGGGGAAATGGCGAATAGCCCTGCAATGACACCACAAGCCACCATATTGCTAAATACCGGGTTCCCAATTTCCGCAGCTATTTTGGAAAAGGGGATATCCTCTACCGGAATACTATCGGGAGGAAGAATCTTAGCGACCTCACCTAATATTTGGGTTTCCGGGGTTATCCGTTTTCCTAAATGAGGTATCGCTTCCTTATCGAGGGGAATCAAGAGATCTATCCGTTCGGAAAAAGCAGCCACAGGATGGGAAGATATCCTAATTTCCGTGGAATTGCTACCGCCTCGGATCCGCGACATATATTCCTTTGCTGCAAAAATCTGATAACCGGCGTTTTTAAAAAGTCGAGTCAGAAAAGTTTCAATGGTTTGAATGCCTTGTCCGGCTTCCCCACAGAGCACAATCACAATCGAATCTTTCAGCGCCATACACTGCATCTCCTTAACTACAAAAATGGTTAACCATATAAAATATTAATGTAATTATAATTCAACGTGTTGCATTTTTCAACCCCATTTTAAAAATAATTTCCATTTATTTATTGGCACGACATACTGAAAATATTGCCCTGATCAAAGTCTTTATACTCTTGAATTGGTATTTACATGCCCATAATTTCGATACAGGGTTATTTCTAATGATGAATACTCATCCGGTGACGGGACAATAGCTGTTTGGTTATCGGATACATAGTTTTGTACCATTTCCGGTGCCGATTTAACAGGTCCATGAACTATCCCTCATATATTCCACATTTACCTTAAGGGTTTCATCCAAGGCATTATAGAAATAATTTCTTTTTATTTACTAAAGAACCTTCCTTTTTTGGAATATAAAAAAAGAAGCCTAATTTTTGCTTCCTTTTTAAAGTCTTAATTTTCAATTTATAATTAAGTTGACTTTCTTTGAGGTTCAGTCATAAATAGCACTCTCAGAAATAAAAATCAACAATAATCCTCGATCATAACTTGCATAACACCGCCACAGGCCATGCCATCATCTTCAGCCACATCTCCAGTCATATCAACTATTTTTATTTCATAAGTCCCTGTGCCAATAATTTGACGGGCATCACCAATGACTGCAGCTTCACTGCAACCTCCACCGATACTACCCACAATTTTCCCATCGGGATAGACAAGCATTTTTGCACCGGCGCCGCGGGGAACCGAACCTTGAGCAGATATTACTGTAATTACCGACTTGGCTTCCTCTTCGCGCGCGCGCGCATCCTCTCCCAACAATCGAATAACCTCAAAATCTATGTCCGAACGATTTAGATACCGGGGTTGATCTGGATGCGCTTCTTTGGTTTGCCGTTTGCAGGCAATCAATTCCGCTATAATGGAGATTGCTATTTCTTCTGGTGTAACTGCACCAATAGCAAGGCCTATAGGAGTATGCACCTGCTCCAGCCGCTCCCGGCTGTAACCCGCTTCAATCAATAATTCTTTAAGAGCCCCAACCCTCCGGCGCGAACCGATCATTCCCGTGTAGAACGGTTCAGCTCCTTTTAACAGTTGCTCAAGACAGATTTGATCGTACCGGTGACCCCGGGTGATAATCACCAAATAATCATTCTCTGTGACGGATAACCGTTGTAATGCTTGGCTGAAAGTATCACAAAGAACTTGTTTCGCCAAGGGAAAACGGTTGGTATTGGCAAAACTGGGGCGATCATCAACAACAGTGACCGAAAAGCCTACTTTAGCGGCAAACTCAGCCAGAGGCAACGCAATATGGCCCCCGCCTAAGATAATCAGACGCTCTTCTGGAAAAAAAGGTTCTGCTAAAACCGCTCTCTCCTCATGGACCTCAAATAAAGGTACCCCCCGCTCCAACGATTGGAGCGTCAATCCTTGACATTGCTTTTCTGGGACGATTAGACGCGCCATATCTTGTTTAACATGGCCTTGCCTGCCGTAAAACTCGGTTTTAACCACCACTTTCATCCCGTTTTCCAACTGCTCCAAAAGCTGCTTATAGATTTCCTTACTCATTTTAATCAATGGCCCCCTATATGTATAAGGTGTCTACATAATAATTATTTTGAATCAACATATAAGTCATCTCCCACAGCAATCGTGCCTCCCTGAAGCACCTTTGCAAAAACACCCTCATGGGGCATAATGCAATCTCCGACTTGATTGTAAATTTCGCAGTGGGAATGGCATTCCTTACCAATTTGAGTTATTTCCAAAATAATATTGTTGCAGCGTAAAATTGTTCCAACCGGAAGTTTTTTAAAATCAATATCCTTTACCAGCAGATTTTCACCGAAGGCGCCATCACTGATTTTTACTCCTTTTGCCTGAAATTCCTGAACTTTATTATAGCAGAGCAGACTGATTTGCCGGTTCCAATTTCCTGCATGAGCATCATTTTCCAATCCATAGTTTTCAATAAGCTTACCCTTTGAAATATTTTCTTTTGGTACCCCGCGTTTTTCGCTGATGCATACTGCCATAATCTTCCCCATATTAGCCTCCTATTTGAACCATCTTTCTGGTTTCGACGACTCCGTTTGTCCTACAGTGAAAATTGTGATGGCGGGGTTTTTGAAAAATCGCGCTTTGAAGGGTTTCTCCAAGTTGCTCATCAGAAATGCCTTCTCTTAGCAATGTTTTTAAATCTATCCCTTCGTTAAAATGCAGACATAATTTCAGTCTTCCTTCAGCAGTGAGCCGTATACGGTTGCAATTGTCACAAAACTCTTCGGTGACGGCACTGATAAATCCAATGCTACCCTGAAAACCAGGAAAATTATAATAACGTGCCGGGCCGTTCCCTAATCCACGAACAGCCTGCTGCGGATTCCCATACTGCTGAACCAGAACCTTAAGCACATGCTGGTTATCGATGAATGTAAACTTTTCTCCAAGGCCAATCGGCATTAATTCAATAAACCGTACATGCACCGGATAATATTTCGCTAGACCGGCTAACTCACTAAGAGCGGCACTGTTTATTTCTTGGATTGGGACACAATTAATTTTGGTTTTTAATCCTAATTTGCATGAAAGTTTAATGGCATCCAGCACTTCCGAATAGGCATCAACACGGGTAATGTGTAAAAAAGTACTGGCATCCAAACAATCCAAACTGAAATTGACCCCATCAAGACCGGCCTCGACAAGCTGTACCCCATATTTATCGAAAAGTACGCCGTTGGTGGTCATCGTAACTTGGTGAATACCTCGTACCTCTTTGATCTTCCGGATGAGGAATATCAGATTCTTTCGTACCAAGGGTTCACCCCCGGTAATTTTTATTTTACTGATACCAAAGGCCGAACCAACCTTGACCACTCGGATGATTTCTTCAAAAGTCATTATTTCGTTATGCGGCAGGCTCTGGATACCGGACTCCGGCATACAGTAAACACAGCGCAGATTACAGCGATCCGTTACCGAAATGCGCAGATAATCGATTTTTCTGCCGAATTGGTCAACCATCATAATCACCTCATTCCAAACCCTCTATCTTCCATCTTTTCAAGGCAATGACGGTATCCGCTTTATCTCTAAGTATAGGTAAAAAAGCCACTTTTGTCATTTATTATTCGTTTATCTGGGAAAGTTTTAAATGCTGGACTTTTCCGATATCCCTTTTTTCATGTAACGACCACTTTTCCCACCGCTTTTTTCCTCGAGGAAAATTCCGGTTAATTCCATATTCTTATCAATCGCCTTACACATGTCGTAGATCGTCAGCAGGGCTATGGTCACACCTGTCAGTGCTTCCATTTCCACTCCGGTTTTACCGCTGAGCTTGACGGTACATATGGCATCCACTGTGCAGGTCTCAGGGTGCAATTGAAAATCCACCGAAACTTTTGTGATTAACAAAGGGTGGCACAATGGAATTAAATCGGGGGTATGCTTGGTTGCCATAATACCAGCTACCCGTGCAACACCCAGGACATCACCTTTTGCAGCCGTACCATTTTGGATTGCATCAAATACTGGCGGACTTACAATAATGCTACCTTTGGCAACGGCAATCCGCTCCGTAGATTCTTTTTCAGTTACATCCACCATCATAGCCTTGCCGTTTTCATCAAAATGAGTCAAGCCCTTTTCCATAGGATTCCCTCCGCTCTTTACTTTCCAAAACCGCAATTAGGAAAGGTGCAAACTTCACAATTTAGACACAATCCGCCATGACCCAAACGGGATAAATCATCGATTGTCAATGAATCATCCGCCATTATACGTGGCAATACCAAATCAAAAATCGTACGTCTTGCATACATGACACACCCCGGCAAACCGATAATCGGAATACTTTTATTTTGAGACCCGCATGCGTGCACGTAATAAGCCAATAGAAACATAGCCCCCGGTAGTACCGGAGCACCGTAGGATATAAGTTTAGCGCCTGTATTCTTAATAGCGGTAGGAGTCGTATCATCGGGGTCAACACTCATTCCCCCGGTACATATAACAAAATCGGCGTTTTGATGGATATAATCTTGAATAGCGCCGGTGATATCCTCCGGTTTATCCCCTACAATGGTTTGTCCCAGAACCTCCACATCATATTCGGCCAGTTTTTGCCGAATGACTGGGCCAAAAGCATCCTGTATCCGACCGTAAAACACTTCATTTCCTGTTGTAACAATACCTGCTTTTTTACTACTGAAGGGTATAATTTGCAGCAAAGGTTTATTCCCTGAAATCGCTAAGGCTTTGTTCATTTTAGACTCTTCGATCACTAGGGGAATAATGCGGGTGCCAGCCAGCTTTTCTCCCTTCCCTACTGCAAAATTGGTATGGCGGGTGGCAATCATCATTTCACCCAGAGAGTTAATGAGGTTAAGTTTTCCCACATCAACCTTGAACAAACCGTCTACTTCAGCAAAAAGTTCAATTTTGCCCTCTTTGACAGGAGTGGAACTCATATATTCATTTTTACAAATGTTCACCAGGATTTCGGCTGCCTCATTCTCATGCAGCATTCCCGACTGCTTTTCCCACACGTATAGATGTTCTTTCCCAATTGAAAGTAACACCGGGATATCTTCCTCAGTAACTATATGCCCTTTACGGAAAACGGGGCCATTTTTCTCTCCCTTGATAATTTGCGTGATATCGTGGCAGAGAACATGGCCTACTGCATCGGCTGTTTTAATTTGCTTCATATCATATCCTCCACTAAAGGTAAAAAGCATTCCGGATGACTATCTTCGTTCCATAGCAACCATACTGTAGAAATAAAGGACGGAATTCTATTAATCCCGTCCCCTTAAACACATTCTTCACATAAAGGAAGAAAAAAATCCCTCTTTGTTAGAATACACCAACTTAACCACCAGCTGAAATCCCGTAGTT
>JAEZKW010000222.1 GCA_023415375.1 Bacillota bacterium | reverse complement strand
CCGAATCCTGGTTTATTTTACTTTATCACCATCACTATGAACTTCACGTTGGCGGAACAACAAAGTGATACAATACAGTCCGGCTATCCCTACGAGTGAATAAATGATCCGACTAAAAGGGGCTGTTTCACCCCCAAAAAGGTGGCCGACTAGATTATATTTAAAAAGTCCCACCAAAAGCCAATTTAGGGCGCCGATGATTACGAGTACCAATGCGAATCTGTCCAAATATTTCACTCCAATCTTTGGTTTTATAATACTGGAAACGCCATACATATTGATTAAGTAACCAGCGTTTTTAGTATGCCAAAGATTTTTAAAATCATTACTTGGATTTCTTAGCATAGTTCTGGTTATTTTGTAATTTTTTCATTAGCTTTTGATCATGGGATTTACGGACATACCATCCCCAAAATCCTTTTGATACGGAATCATTATTTTGAGTAATGGCTCTTTTTTTCCCCAAATAGATATTGCCTTTTTGGGCCTGATCGGGAACATATTTCAATAATGGGGCATCTTTGATGGTTTTCATTATATTCCTTAATAATATCTCCGCTTCATGAGGTGGATTCGTTGGGGAAAAGAGTTGGATTGGATGTTGGATGAGGGTGCTTTCACCACAAGCAAAAATCATCTTATGCCCCTCTGCCTGCAAAGTGGGCTTGACAATAACCCGTCCCCGCTCATCCATCATAAGACCACTACCGTCTAAGAGCGGATAATGAGTTGCTCTGGCAGTCCATATTAAAAAGCCGTATTCTAAAACCGAATTATCATTAAACACCAAAAAATCTCCGGTAACCCGAATTACACTCCTGCCCAATAATAGATCAATCCGCCGCTCTCTTAATCGTTCCTGAACCAACTTTTTAACCTTAATATCGTAACCTGGTAATAACGTCTGTGCCCCTTCAATCAGTGTAATATTCAGATTATGATTATTTGTATCAGCCAAAAAGCGAAGCCCTAAAGCGACCTCAACCCCTAATTTCCCAGCGCCCACAATGGTGATATTCGATTCAATGCTCCTTTTTTGAAAGTACTGTTTTATTTTTTGAAGATTGTCATCATACAAAATGGCCATTCCGTAATGGGATAACCCCTCAACATATCGTCCAAAAGGTTCCAAATTCAGTGAAAGGATATCATAAGTAACCTTACGGCCATCTTCCAGTTCCACCCAGTTATTTTCGGCATCTATTTTCACCGGCTGGGCTGTTATTAAGTGGACTCCTTTGCGCTCACATATTGTCGATATATCGATTTGCACATTTTCTTCAGGAAAAATTCCTTCGAAATAACCTGCTGCCATCTCTAAGTAGTTAAGAGAATAAAAAGGAGTCACTAAAATTATTTTCAGACGTTCCATTTCCCGCCTGGATAGCTTCATTAAAAAACAGATATGTGTCAAACTTCCACCGATTAACAAAAGCCTAGTTTTTGACCAAGACTTTTTCATAGTTTTCCACCTTACGAATCAATTATTTTCCACTTCCACTGCAAATCGCTTGGTACGTAATCTTCCTATATTTTATCGGTATATTCCGATGAGACCTTTATCCAAGGTTGATTGAAAACAAAGGAATTTTGACGTATAAGCCATCTATGCAAAAAGCGCTCTATGCGCTTTGATGATATCAAAAATCCACTATTTTTTATATGCTATTAATGATCATAGATGATTAATGAATCATATTACGAAGCCTGCTTAAACCGTCAAAAGTATTTAAATTTATAAAGTGGATCGTAGGTGATAAGGATGGAACGTTTGAACCGACGCTGGGTTTCCGTTGAGGAGCACCAAAAGTTGCAGATGCGTCTGGATGAGTTAGAGGCCGAAAATGAAAAATTAAAAAACCGTAATGACCTGGTTCGGGACTTAATTGGTCTTTTAGCTGCCACCAACCGGCCGATGATGAGCAGCAACACCACTAACAGAGTGGAAAATAACGGCTCTTTGCAGCAATTTATGGAATTGGCAAAAGGTTTATCCGATGATATTCGAAATATCGTGAAAACAATCAATAAGAATTAAGCTTTGTTGGGTACTGGTTATTGGCTATCAGCTGTCGGCTGTCAGCCATTGGCATTTGGTTGTTGGCTGTAGGTGTCGATGTTTGGCTCTTTGCTTTGTTACTCAATTATAACCATCGTGAAAAATTACAGGAGCCAGAATATTCTGAATTCTGACTCCTGTATTCTGTATTTGACTACTAACTAGCTTACTTGGCCGTATCCTTTAGGATGTTCTTTATGCCAACGCCAGGCAGTTTCAATGATCTTTTCCAATTGTGCAAATTGCGGTTGCCAACCCAACTCTTCCCGGATCCGCTTCGATGATGCTACTAACTCAGCCGGATCACCTGGACGGCGCGGACCTTCTTTTACCGGAATTGGTAAACCTGTTACCATTTTAGCCGTTTCAATAACTTGCCGGTTGGAATAACCCTGACCATTTCCGAGATTATATATAGTTGATGAAACTCCTTTTGCTAAAGCCTCTAATGCCAATATATGAGCCTGGGCCAAATCATTAACGTGAATGTAATCCCTTACGCAAGTTCCGTCAGGGGTCGAATAGTCAGTACCAAAAATTTCGATATGAGGCCTAATTCCAAGAGCAGCCTGGAGGACAATTGGGATTAGGTGAGACTCTGGTTGATGGTCCTCTCCGATGGGAGCCTCAGGATCAGCCCCTGCAGCATTAAAATAACGTAAAGAAATATACTTCATGCCATAAGCATGGTCATAAGCTTTTAAAATACCTTCAAAGGTCAATTTTGAAAATCCGTAAGGATTGGTTGGGTTTTTCGGATGGTCTTCCGGAATGGGAGTCTGCTCGGGTTCTCCGAAAACAGCGGCCGTCGATGAAAATACAAACTTATTAACGCCGCCTTCCCGAAGGGCATCCAAAAATAATAAACCATTCCCGATATTGTTATGAAAATATTTGGCCGGCTCGGTCACTGATTCGCCGACCAGACTATAAGCACATAAGTGCACTGCGGCCTCAATTTGCTCCTCGTCAATAATCTTACGCACCAAAGCTTTGTCACTGACATCGCCCTGGATAAACTTACCGGCAAGTACCGCTTCACGATGGCCCTTTACCAAATTATCCAGGACAACCGGCTGGTGCCCCCGACGAGAAAGTTCTAAAGTTACGTGACTGCCGATATAACCGGCTCCTCCGGCTACTAAAATTTTCATAATTCATTACCACCTTATGCAATGATTTCAGCGCCGCTTGCGGCCGTGCTGATATAAATTTGCGGTACAATCCCAGTCTTTGCTAGGTAATTCTTCATAATATGTTCGCTAAATTCTGCTTCAGCTCTCGCTTCGATTAAGGTCACGGTACAACCTCCAAAGCCACCCCCGGTAATTCTTGATCCCAAAACGCCTTTAACTTCTCGGGCCAAATCCACCAATAAATCAATCTCCGGGCAACTCACCTGATAATCATCACGCAATGAATCGTGAGAAGCATTCATATATTTGCCAAATACTTTTAAGTCGCCCCGATTTAAAGCATTCATGCTGGCTAAAACTCTTTCATCCTCAGTTATCACATGTTTACAACGGCAGTATACGATTGGATCCAACTCCGATTTTACAGCTTCCAATTGCTCCATTGTAGCATCGCGCAATGCCTTGATTGACGGGAAACGCCTCGATAGAACTGCCACACCTTGTTCGCATTCCTGTCGCCTTTTATTATACTCTGAGTCAACCAGGGTATGTTTGACACCACTTTGGCAGATAATGATTCGGCAATCCCCTAATTCCAAAGGTACTAACTTATAATCCAGCGACCGGCAATCTAAAAATAGAGCGTGACCTTGCTCGCCCATCATGGAAATGAATTGATCCATGATGCCGCAATTCATGCCGACAAATTTATTCTCAGCCCGCTGACAAAGTTTTGCCAAACTCGGTTTAGCAATATTAAATCCCAGTAATTTCTGAGCCATCGTAGCAGTTGCAACTTCAAGAGCTGCTGATGAACTAAGGCCTGAACCCTGAGGAATATTGCCCTGAAAAGCTATATCCATTCCGCAGAGTTTTACCCCTTCTTCCTGCAGCATCGCCAATACTCCACGCAAGTAATTACTCCAGCGTTTTTCCAGGTCTAGCTGGATGGGATCGTCAATTGTAAACTCTACCGTCTGGTCAAAATCAGCCGAATAAATCCGTACGCTATGGGTATCGCTTTTTCGAGCAGCCACTACGATTTGGAAATCGAGCGCCATTGGAAAAACAAATCCGTCATTATAGTCGGTATGTTCACCAATTAAATTGACTCGTCCCGGAGCGCGGCTGATGATTAAGGTTCCACCCTCCCCAAAAGCCTTGGTAAAAGTGTTTTTGATACCTTGAACTGCTTCATGATTTGACAAGATGAACACTCCCTCTTAGCATTTTCCTATGCTAGCGATTCCCTATTTCAAGTTGAATGATATTCATAGGATGAACCAATTCCCTCGCCGGCAAAGCACGAATCCATCTTCAAACCAGCTTAACCTCCAGGCCCTTTTCCTTTAAGCGGGCCACCTCTTCGGGATCTGCCTGTTCATCCGTTATTAACATATCAATATCCTGTAAATCGGCCACTTTTGCTAAAGCGACGTTACCAATTTTACTTGAATCTGCAACCAATATCCGACGGTGGGCCGCTTTCAAAAAAAGAGTCTTCATTTCTGCTTCTGCCATATTGACATTGGTTACACCGTGTTC
>JAEZKW010000109.1 GCA_023415375.1 Bacillota bacterium | reverse complement strand
TATCGCGGTTGTCAGGGGTGTATGGCCTGTAAAACAACATCCGAGAAATGCGTTATCAAGGATGACCTAAGCGAGGTGCTGGAAGAGGTCCGGGCATCGGATGTGGTGCTTATTGCTTCACCGGTCTATTTCGGCGATATTACCGCCCAAACGAAAGGATTGATCGATAGGTTTTATTCCTATTATGGTCCAGATTATAAAACCAATCCCAATCCCAGTCGATTGGTGCCCGGGAAAAAGCTGGTTTTTATTTTGCCACAGGGTAATCCGGATCAGAAGGCTTTTGAAGATATTATCACTAAATATACCCGGATCTTCACTCGTCTTGGCTTCGCTGAAGTTTATACCATTCGTGCATTGGGAGTGGGCCCGGGAAGTGATGTCCGGATACAGGAGACTATATTGAAGCTGATCAACGATACTGCCGAAAAAATTGCAGCCGGAGTTTAACCTTCTTTGTGTCTCCCGATAATCGATTTACCATAGCAATAAGACAGGGAGAATATATATTACAATTAAAAAATTCGGGATGGAGTACGGAATGGATTCGGAAAGAATATTGAGCCTTATCAAAGAAACAGAAGACAATATCGCAGATTTTATAAAAACATTTTCGACAGAACATAAAAACGCTTCGTCGTTTGAGGACTGGGATTCAAAAGATGTTGTTTTTCACATTAATAGTTGGATGGGGTTTGCCGCTAAAAAATTAAAGGATATCAAATCCGGTGTTGAGCCGGATACCGTTTCAGATATCGATAGTTTTAATATTACAAATTATAATCAGACTGTGAAAAGTAATCTCGATGCCGCCCAAAAATCCATGGCAGCGACAATTCAGGAATTGTTGAATATTGTATCCGCATTTACGGAAAGGGAATTATTGAGTACATCGTTTCCAACCGGTTTCCCCTTTGAATTATGGAGATATATCGTCATGGACGGTTATATCCATCCCAACAAGCATTTAATGCAATATTATATTGAAAGCGGTTATTATGAGAAATTCGTCGGATTAGTCTTAAAGTGCAAAAACAATTATCTATGGTATGCAGGGGATGATAGGGGCGTTTTCTTTTTTGACGAATTTTTTAACAATGAAAAAGAGCGCAAAGAATGTTTTAAAAAGTTTAAAAACAGCTCTATTGGGAGAGATGATTTCATATCGGAAATTATTCAAATCAATATATTGTAAGCGCCTTTCCCAACCTGAAAATAATAGCCAAGGGCAGAAAAACTTGCCGGATATCGGTTGCATGTGTAACAAACTTAAATAACGGTTGGAAAAAATGAATACTTAATATTGACTGTTAATTATTAAAAAATATAATTGACAAAGAAGAAACTGCGATTTAAAATGTAATTAAACATATTGGAATACTATAGTATGTCTGACTAGAAAACTAGAGGCCATAATCCAGGGAGGATTGTGGCCTTATTTTTTTGGACTCGCAGTTAAATTCGATAAAACGGCTCTATCCGATTTTGCTTGGAGGAGAATCAATGAGTATTGAAGCAGTCAAAGCCGACCAGATGACAGCTAAAGAGAGATTTCAAGCTTTTTCAGAGGGTAAGCCCTATGACCGGGTTCCCTGTAATCTGTTTATCGGAGATCATGCCGCCAGGTTGATCGGAGCAAGAGTAGCGGAATTGCACCTTTCTGTTGATAAGGCTGTTGAAGCTCAAGTCGCTGCTTTTAAAATTTATCAATCCGAAGGTGTAGGAGTAGGACCCGGACTTGGAGGCATTGCAGAGGCGATTGGCAGTAAATTGGAATTTCCGGATGGAGGAGCTCCCTTTGTTTCCGAATTTGCCGTGCCGGAATTTTCCGATTTGGATCGGCTGTCGGTTCCCGATCCGCTAAAAGCTGCAAGGCTACCGAATATTCTGGAAGCCAATAAAAGACTCATCGAAAAGTTAGGCGCCGAGGTTCCGGTATCCGTAGGTGTCCCGGGGCCGTTTACGACGACTGCCAATATCCGGGGAATCGAAAAATTCATGCGTGATTTGTATAAGCATCCGGAATTTGCCCATCAGCTTTTAAGACTTTCAGTAGATAGTATTATTGCTTTTGTTAAAGAAGCGGTAAAACTTGAAGTATCCATCAGTATTGCTGAACCTACTGCTTCCGGAAGTTTAATTAGCCAAAAACAATTCCAGCAATTTGCATTACCTTATCTTAAAGAGTTGGTTTCTTTTATCAAAATTGCCGGAAAACCAGCTCCCTCCTTACATATATGCGGCAATACCAAGGGTATATGGAGAGAAATGGCTGATACAGGTGCTGGAATGCTTAGTATCGATAATCAAGTTGACCTGGCTGATGCCAAGCGGGCTGTTGGTGATAGAGTGGTGTTAGTTGGTAACATCAAACCCACTGAAACCATGTATTTGGGTAAACCGGCGGATGTGGAGGCCAATGTCAAAGAATGTCTTCGAAAAGCCTATGATAACCCCAAGGGGTATATTTTAGCTCTGGGGTGCGGTTTGCCGATTCAGACCCCGCCGGAAAACATCCATGCGCTGAAGGAAGCAGCCCGTAAATTCGGGCAATATCCGTTGAATCCTGAGAATTTCAACTGATAAAAACACTAAGTTGAATTCGATTCTGCAAGTACCTATGGAAAGAAAGGGGGTGGATATGCATGTTTAGATACCTTGATGCATTCAATAAGAAATTTATCAGTTTATATATGGTCATTGGCTTTTTTATATTATGGGAGATGGCACCGAGGATCGGCTGGGCCAATCCTCATTTTGTGCCGCCGTTTTCTGGGGTTTTGACTGCGGCACAGCAGGTTACCTATTGGCAACTCTTCATTGATATCGTCGCGAGCTTGAAGAGGATCCTAATCGGCTTTTCATTGGCAAGCGCCTTCGCTTTACCGGTCGGGTTTATCCTGGGTGGTGCATTTCCGATAGTGGCCAGGTTTTTAAATTCGTTATTGATTTTTCTAGCTCAGGTCCCGGCCTTTATCTTGTTCCCGGTCTTTGTAGTTATTTTCGGAGTAGGCGAAACGGGAATTTTGGTTGTGATATTATGGGCGGCTTTTTGGCCGATTCTGTTTACCACGATCCAGGGGGTACGGCAGGTGGATCCCATTTTAATCAAAGGCGCCAAGTCCATGGGAGCAAACCCCTTGACCATCTTTTGGAAGGTGGTGATTCCCGGTGCATTGGCTTCCATATTAACTGGAATGCGAACCGGAATGACCATCAGTTTTATGATGTTGATCGGGGCGGAGACCTTGGGAGCCAATTCCGGGTTAGGTTGGCTCATTCATAATTCAACCAACATGGGGTTTATTCCCCGAATTTATTTGGCAGTTATTTTGATTGCAGTTTTAGGCCTGGGAATTAATTATCTCCTGGAGGGGTTGGAAAGGAAAATGATTACCTGGAAGGAGGTGGCCCCGGAAAAAATAATCTGACTATAAACCTAAAGTTCGAATAGAAAGAGTGGGTTTCCCATGGAGAAATTCGGTATTACTTTAAAAAACTTCCTGTTTAGAAGTTTATCGGTTATTTTGTTTTTTGGTTTTTGGGAATTTTCTTCAAGAACCGGTTTGGTGATTAGTGCTGTTATACCCCCGCCGACATTGGTTATGCAGGCCATTATCGACTCAGCGGCATCGGGGGAACTTTTTTCCCATATGCTGGTGAGTCTGGGAAGGGCGGGAATGGGGTTTTTGCTGGCATTGGTTTTAGCTATACCAGCCGGATTTGTGGTTGGAACTTATTTTAAGACTGTTGAAAAGGCATTACTGCCTTTTTTGCGGATGCTGGAAAAACTGAACCCATTTGCACTTTTCCCGGTTTTTATGATCCTTTTCGGGATTGGCAATCTTGAAAAAACAGTGGTTATTTTTTGGGTAGCCCAATGGCCGCTACTCTTCAATACCGCCGCCGGCGCCAAAAGTATTGACATCAATATGATCAAAACAGCCCGTTCCATGGGGGCGAGCCGTAAGACCCTATTTCTGAAAGTAATCTTGCCGTGGGCGGTTCCTAACATCTTTACCGGTATTAAAATAAGTGCCCAATTGGCCTTTTTTATGATTATCGCTTCCGAAATGATGGGTTCAAGCCAGGGTCTTGGGTGGTATTATCTCTCATCAAGCCAGGCTTACCAAATTCCTCTGATGTACGGCATCATTCTTTTTATTACTCTACTTGCCGTAATCATGAATGTTTTATTCACCAAACTGGAAAAACATTTCCTGGTGTGGAAAGAAAATTCTTTCAGTTGAATGAGATTTAAATATAGGCCAAAGTTGTCTATTTAAAAGTGAGTAAAGTTCATTATTAAAAATAGGAGGTTTTGATCACATGTTAGTGAATATAATTACCAAAAAGTGGACTAATCGAATACTGGCGCTTGTTGTGGCTACTTCCGTAAGTGTTGGAGGATATGTCGGAATTCATTCCAAAGTCCTGGCTGCCTCCGATTCACATGGGAAAGATGATAAGGCTCTGATCCCGATCAAAACATATACCCGTAAAAATTGTACATCCACGCCAATATTGGTTGCCGACAAACTAGGTTTTTACAGAGAAGAAGGACTGAAGATAGTTTATACCGGCGAACTAAAGAGTACGGAAATTCTGCCTTCCATTCTCAATGGGAATAACGATTTTGCAGAAGCCCATCCCAATTTACTGGCTACCTATGTAGCAGGCGGAGCCAAAATTGAGGCCATCGGACGTTCCATCATCGAGCCCACCGACCCTAAAGTCGACTCCAGATTCCGCCATATGCGATGGTTCGTCAAACCAAGCACCGGTATTAAGAGTTGGAAGGATTTGATTCATTATAAAAAAGGGCAAAAAATTACTCAAAACGGTCTGGCACCCAATTGCGTAACCTTCATTTCCAGTGTCATTTTTGATAAATATAGGATAGGCCGCAAAAGACTGGATTTTATCAATTTTGATACGGATCAAGCCGCTTTACAGGCAGCTGAACAAGGAAGCCTTGATATCGCTTGTGTTCATCCGCCTTTTTATAAATTGGCAGCCGATTCCGGCCTGACACTTATTGGAGATTCGTCCGATTCCGGGCTGGGTGAAGCCGCTGGACTCAATTTATATTACTTTACCGATGACTTTATTAAAAAACATCCGGAGACTGTCCGTCGATTTGCCAGAGCGATGAAAAAAGCCCAAATCTGGGCCAATGAACATCCCGATGAAGCATCCAAAATAACCTCTGACTTTATCGGAGTTACAGCTACCGGAAGTCATTATTATGCTACATCAACAGTAATTCCCGATAAAGATGTTCAGCTCTGGGTTGATGACCTAGTCAACAATAAAAAACTAAAAAAAGGGCAAATAAAAGTCTTGGATTTGCTCACTCACAAATTCGAGGAGAAATAATTTTTTTTTAACACGTCGCCCAAATAAGTCACGGGTGACGTGAATTTATACTCAAAAATCCTCCCTTTTGGCGTCTGCAGATTGCTTTTTGGAAAATATCTGGTTACTGTGGAAGACCTTTTCTAATTTTCTTAATTATAGGTAAATTTATAGGAAATATGGGAAATAAATTTAACCGGAATCATAAAATATAGATATCAACTTTTAGTTTACTTTGTAATGAAAGGATGAAATGCTTTGTCAAATGAAGCCAGTAGTTTGCAAACAACCCCTTCTCAAGAAAAAATTACAGCGCGAAATATTCATAAAGTATTCCAGGTCCGTCGTACGGAAGGGAAAGGGACAAAAGAATTTGTAGCGCTCCAAGATTTGAATCTAACTGTCCATCAGGGCGAATTTATTACCATCGTGGGACCGAGCGGCTGCGGGAAATCTACTTTTTTGGATATGTTAGTCGGACTTAATCATCCAACTTCGGGTGAAATCAGGATTGATGGTAAATTAATAACCGGTCCGGCGCTTGATCGTGGGATTGTACTTCAAGGGTATGCCCTGTTTCCCTGGCGTACCGTACGGGAAAATGTGGCATTTGGTTTAGAAATCAAAGGTGTTGCCAAACAGCAACGTCTGAAAATTAGTCAGGGTTATATTGATTTAGTGGGATTACAAGGCTTTGAAGACCGTTATCCTTACGAGTTGTCAGGCGGAATGAAACAAAGGGTCGCCATTGCCCGGGCACTAGCCTATGATCCGGAAGTGTTATTGATGGATGAGCCATTTGCTGCAGTGGATGCTCAAACCCGGGAAATTTTACAAGATGAATTGCTGCGTATTTGGGAGGAGACTCATAAAACCATTGTTTTTGTTACTCATGCCATTGATGAGGCGGTTTTTTTAGCGGATCGAGTCGCGGTGATGTCTGCTAATCCCGGTTTCATCAAAGAAATAGTCAAGGTTGGACTCCCGCGTCCCAGACGCTTGGGAGATATTCGTTCCTCACCGGATTTTAACTGGATCAGGCATAAGGTATGGCAATTATTGCAAAACGAAACCAATGGATTTCAAAAAACTATGGATGTTAAGCCGGGACACTCTCAAGATTTGGCGGAGGAGATTTCTCCAACGGCTGTTCTGTAATAGGATGAAAAAACAGTCATTAGGTATTTGTTATTGGTTATTAGTTGTGGGAAGTGTTTCATTGCTATTCGTGCCGTAACTGGGCATGAATGTTAGGATGAAAAATATGGGTAGTTATAAAAAAATTCTGTAAATCCCGCAAATCCTGTCTGGGTCCTTTATTGAACTAAACTGGGAGAAAATCCTCGGCTTTAGCCGGTAGTAGTTTAGTTAATCTACTTTATTCAACAGAAAAAGGCATTGCTTACAAATTTATCTAAAAAAAGTTTCTAGTCAGGATTAACAGGATTACTTGGGTTAATTGCCTTACGGCATGGATTAAAAAGAGTTTAAAGATGCAATTGAATTGCGCTTTACATCACTTTCTCCTTACACACAGCGAAAGGAATGACCGTTAGGATGCAATAATTAGGTTCAAAAGGTGGGTTTATAGATGAATGCCAAAGAAATAATCACCAAATCATTGAAACTTGAAAAGACGCCCCGGTTGCCGGTGGCCCTTTTATCCGGTGGTGTTTGGACCATGAACCGCCGGGGCTTTTCTTTACAAGAACTTTTGGATAAACCAGAGCTAGCTGCAGAAATAATTGTTGATACGCAGGAGAACGTTCAATCGGATATTGTATGGCCCGGTTCCGGATATCATAATTTAGCTATCCGAGCTTTGGGAGGGGCCATCAAATTCCGCCCTAAAGGAGCTCCGGATATCCAGGCGCCTCTCATAAATAAAGTTGTCGAAGTTGAAAAATTGTCGCTGAATCGTTTGCAAGAGGAACCAGGGATTCAAAACCTATTATATACCGCCCAAATTGTCGCCGGGGCGATCGGTTCAAAGGCTTTAGTGGGTGCCAGTCAGTGGGGGCCATTCACTTTAGCCGGGCATATTTACGGTATTGAAAAATTGATGCGAAGCATCTATAAAGATCAGGATGGAGTTTCTGCAATTTTAGATTTCACTGTAGAATTATGCTATCGGTATTTGGAGGCTTTTATCGATGCTGGGGTTGAAATTGTATCGATTGCCGATCCATCGGCATCTGGGGACTTGATCTCCAGAACGCAATTTCAGGAGTTTGTATTGCCTCATTTACAGAAAGTTGTAACCAAGTTGCATCAAAAAGGGGTCTTTGTCTGCATCCATATTTGCGGCAACATCACCAACCGGCTTGACCTGATTCCGGAAAGCGGCGCTGACTTGTTATCAATGGATTACAAAGTGGATTTGGGGAAAGCCAAAGACATCCTTGGCGGTCGGATGGCTTTCTCCGGGAATATGAATCCGGTAGCTGTCATGCAAAATGCAACTCCGGAAATCGTAGCCGACGTTTGCCGTGATTGCATTACAAAAACTGCGGCTATACCGGGTTATATCTTAATGCCGGGATGTGATATCCCGCCGGGAGTACCGCTTGACAATATCCGGGCAATGAGAGATACAGCCTACAATTTCCTTATTTAATGGAAGGGGGATATACTTTGGGGTACTTGAATCATAAAGAACCGCCGAGGCGCGAAGAACGGTTGCAAGCATCCATAACTTATGGGGGAAGTATCTGTAGTCTGGCGAAAAAGGGCAAAGGCTGCTGCTTGGACAGTCAGGAACGAAGTTTTACTCAAGGATCGATCTGTTTGCTATTGCCAGGACTCGCCATGTTAAACAGCATCCCCGACAGTGTGGTTTTACTTCATGGGGCAATAGGTTGCGGTTCTTGCAGTCTTTCTCAGAATGCCAACGTCCGTTCAGGCGGTAATACCCGTTGGGGCCGGACGAAAGATGCCTTGTGGCTTTCGACCGCACTCAATGAGAGTGAAGTCGTGAATGGCGGTGAACCGAAACTGGAAGCCGCGATACGGGAAGCGGACCGGCGTTACCGGCCGGCGACTATTATTGTGGTAGCCGGTTGTGTACCGGGGATCATCGGTGATGATATCGATGGTGTTGCCGTCCGTTTACAAACGGAGGTTAGCGCAAGGATTTTACCGGTCCATTGCGAAGGGTTTAAAACCAAGATTTGGGCTACTGCTTATGATGCGGTTTACCATAGCATCGGCCGTAATTTATTGAATGAAACAGAGCGTGTGTCCCGAATCATTCCTGATGAAATGGAGGATTTAAAAGAGAAATACCGTTTAAGCCGTACTGTTAATTTAATGAATGTTTCTTCGATGGGACGAGTCGATGAGCTTGAGTTAACACGGTTGCTGAATGCTTTGGGGTTGGAGGTGAATATCTTTCCGGTCTTTACCAAACCGGAAGAGATGTATAAAGTTACTCAGGCTGCACTTTCCATCAGTACTTGCCCCACTCATGATGATTACTTTCTTCAACACTTGCAGGAAAAATACGGTGTGCCTTATATCCTAAAGCACATGCCGATAGGGATCAAAAATACCAGTGATTGGCTGCGGGATGTGGCGGCTTTCTTCCATTTGGAAGAACAAGCTGAAAAATTAATCCGCCAGGAAGAAGCCGATTTACAAAAGGCGTTGGCTGAGTTTAAACTCTTGTTCGCCGGGAAAAAAGTCTTCATCAGTGCCGGAGAGATCCGCGCTTTTGCCAATGGTTATCTCTTAACAGAGCTGGGTTTTGAAATCACCGGCATCCGCTCATTTCATCATGATGAATTTGCCAAAGGTGAATTTCAGAAGCTGGCCTCGATTTATCCGGGGGATTTCCCGGTAAATGTCGCCAACGCCCAGCCGTTTGAGGAAGCCAATCTATTGAAGAAACTCAAACCCGACCTTTTTCTCGGCCATTGGAACGGTAATGCCACTGCCTCCAAACTAGGGATCGCCACTCACGTGATTTATAACACCGGATTGAGTTATATCGGTTATAAAGGAGTTTATGAACTAGCCAGTCGATTATACCGCCAATTAAAGAATCCCGGTTTTAACCGTAATCTGAGTGAGCATGTCAAACTGCCATACACCCGGAAATGGTATGAGAGAGACCCCTTCAGTTATATTAAGAGTCAGGGAGGTCAGAGCAATGGCTAAATTTATTGAGCGGCCCCGTTATTTTTGTGCGTTGGGAGGGGCGATGGAGACTTTAACGGCCCTGCCGGGCGTGATACCCATTCTACACGCGGCTCCGGGTTGTGCAGGAAATATCACCTGGGCTCAGAATGGCGGCAGTGGATTACAGGTTGGCGGTCATTGTGGCGCTTTAACTGTTCCCAGTACCAATGTACAAGAGAAAGAAGTTGTCTTTGGCGGTCTTGACCGGCTTCGGGAAGAGATCCAGACTACTTTGGAGGTTATGGAGGGAGAGCTCTATTTTGTGATTACCGGCTGCGTTACCGAAGTTATCGGAGATGATGTGAAAGCCGCGGTGTCGGAGTTTCAAAATCAAGGGGTTCCTATTATTCATGCAGAAACGGGCGGATTTAAGGGGAATTCCTATTACGGCTATGAACTGGTACTTGAGTCTTTGTTTAAAGATTACCTGACTAAAGAGGCTCCTAAAGTCAAAAAACGAGTGAATGTCTGGGGAATCCCTCCTTTTATGGATGTTTTCTGGCGCGGCAATCTGGAGGGCGTTAGAACGCTTTTAGAAAGGCTTGGTTTAGAGGTTAACACTTTTTTTACAGGAGAAGACACACTGAATCATATCAAACAATCGGGATCGGCGGAATTAAATATTGTATTATCGGATGTTTATGGGATCGAGGCCGCCGAAACTTTTCAGGAGATTTACGGCACGCCTTATATTGAGGTCCCTTTACCGGTGGGCCCTACTGCAACCGGTTATTTTCTGCAAAAGGTAACAGCAGCTTTATCATTCGATCAAACTGCTACAGCTCAATTCATTGAACGTGAACTGGAAAACTATTATCATTATTTGGAACCCTTGGTTGAAGCTTATAACGATTTAGATCTACAACGTTTTGCAATCGTGATAGGTGATGTCAACTATGCAGTGGCAATGACCAGATTTCTTAGTGACGACCTGGGGTGGCTGCCTGAGCTGGTAGTTTTTACGGACCCATTGAACAAGGAGCAACAGCAAAAACTCAGAGATTCCAGATTTGAGCTAAAATCGGCACTTCGGCCTAAAGTTATTTTTGAAACCGACAGCAGTGAAATCTTGAGACATTTTAAACAACTTTGGCCGGAATTTCAAAGTCAAAAGTATTACCATGCTTTTTCCCCGGCTTTTGTAGTCGGTAGTTCTTTGGATCGGGAGTTGGCTCAAAGTATCGGTGCCGCCCATCTGAGCGTGAGCTTTCCAGTCGCCAACCGGGTGGTGATTGACCGGGGATATACCGGTTACCGGGGCGGACTGCGGTTGATTGAAGATTTATTGAGTAGTATTGTAACAGGACGGTAAAATATTATATTTGATAACAATAGCGTATTGACATCTTTTAGCACCTGAAGTATGATTATTTTTACTAAATATTATTAATTAGATAGGTTTAATATATAATTTTTAAAAAACCTAGTTGACCAGAAAACTGGAGGCTAAGTCATTTTCCTTTATGATGTTTATCATCATTTAGGATGGCTTAGCCTTTTATTTTTTATATGAATGGGGTACGGGATCAAATTGGAAACGAAAGCCATCGTTTAATACTGTCTGGAAAAGGAGTTGCCAAAATGAGCTTTGATTTTGATACGTTAAAGGTGCAGGCTGGATACAGAGCCGACCAGCATAACAATGCGGTCTCTGTGCCGATTTATCAAACCGCCGCGTTTGCCTTGGGTGACAGTTACCGCGCTGACCGGTTGTTTTCCTTTTCGGAGGATGACCCGATTTACACGCGACTTTCCAATCCTACAATCGATGTTTTGGAAAAAAGACTGGCCGCCCTTCATGGCGCAGCTGGATCTATCGCGCTGGCCTCGGGCATGGCAGCGGTTTCCTATGCATTGCTGAATGTTGCGGGAAAAGGCGGCAGAATTCTTACAACGGCCAGGTTTTACGGCGGCACGGTTGATAGTTTTTCTTCCGTGTTCCCCGATTTAGGATTAGAGATTGATCTGGTGGAAAATCCTGACGAACCCGCCGAAATCCAAAAAAAACTAACAGCGGAGACCAAAGCAATTTTCATTGAAAGCCTGACCAATCCGTTTGTAACCATCCCGGATTTGGAAGCAATTGCCGACGTTGCACACGCACACGGCATTCCGTTGATTGTGGATAACACGGTAGCAACTCCTTATCTTCTGAATCCGTTTGAACATGGTGCGGATGTTGTGGTCTATTCGGCCACCAAGGCGCTTTCCGGGCATGGCAATGTGATTGCGGGCGTCGTGATTGAAAGCGGTAAATTTAACTATGGGAACGGAAATTTTCCGCATTTTGAAAAACCGCTTTGGTTTTTACGGGATGGAAACGATGTGGAACGCAACATTTTGCAGGTGTTCCCAAGGATTCCATTTACGGGACGGCTGCGTGCGGTTCATCTCAACTATCTTGGTGCGGCGCTTTCTCCTTTTGACGCTTATCTCGTATTACTCGGGCTGGAAACACTTTCCGAGCGCGTTGATAAGCAAGTGGCCAATACAAAAACCATTTTGGAGTATCTTGAAAAAAATGAACATGTCAGCTGGGTGCGTTATCCTTACGCCAAAGGCAATCCGTATAAAGCCTTGGCTGACCGGTATTTTCCTAAAGGAGTAGGTTCGATTTTATCTTTTGGTTTTAAGGGCACTGAAGAACAAAAGAGAATTTTTTTGGCTTCAACCAAGGTGTTTGGATATCAGGCTAATATTGGAGACGCACGTTCACTGATTATCAACCCGGCCCAAACCACCCACGTGGAGTTGACCTTAGAACAGCGGAAACTCGTGGGACTCAGCCTGGATACCATTCGCTTATCTCTGGGGCTTGAAAGTGCAAAAGACTTGATCGCTGATTTGGATCAGGCATTCCAAACAGCGTTTACGGACCGACGGGGGTAAATATGAGCAATGCTTCTTTTCTTATACGGTTCGCAAATGAAAAAGACGCCGCGCTGATTCTGGCGCTTATTCGTGAACTGGCAGTTTTTGAAAGGCTGGAGGATCAGATTACGGCAACTCTGGAGGATATATGCGTTTCTCTTTTTGAAAAGAGACAGGCGGAGGTCATCATTGGAGAGGTAAACGGCGAACCCGCCGCGTTCGCGCTGTTCTTTCATAACTACTCCACTTTTTTGGGCAAGGCCAATTTGTTTCTGGAAGATTTATTTGTGAAAGAGGAATACCGCGGCAATGGTTTTGGCAAAGCCATGCTGCGTCATCTGGCTGAAATCGCTGTGGAACGCGGCTGTGAAAGGCTAGATTGGCTTTGTCTCGACTGGAACAGTCCGGCGATTGCTTTTTATCAAGGTGTTGGCGCGATTATCCTGGATGACCGGCGGGTTTTTCGGATCAGCGGTGACCGGCTTGCCGACTTTGCCAAATCCGAATCAGTTTGAACAGGAGGAAATTATGAGTCATATTAATTTGCAGATTCCTGATGTATCTATCAGAGAACAACGTCTTAATTCCATCACAGGCTTTCAGGGCAGCGCCGAAGAACTGGTAAAATGCTCGCGCTGCGGATTAAAGGACAAAAATCGTTCCTTTTCCCAATGCTTGGGCTGTTCCACCTCGCAGGCCGCCTGTATGGTGATCTTGGTTCAGGACGCGGCGGTAATCAGTCACGGTCCTGTGGGCTGCTCCTCATGTTTTCATGAATTTGCTTTCACCTATCGGGTCAATTCGCCGCTACGCGGAGTGGAGCAACCAACCCAGCGAAAAATCTTTTCCACCAATTTGCAGGAAACCGACACAGTATATGGCGGTTCGCAAAAACTTGCGGCAGGTATTCGCGAAGTATATGAACGCACCCATGCAAACGCCATTTTTGTATTGACCACCTGCGCCGCTGGAATCATCGGTGATGATGTGGAAAGCGTCTGCGATGAGGCGGAGAAAGAACTCCAAATCCCAGTGGCGGCAATTTTCTGCGAAGGGTTCCGATCCAAAGTGTGGACGACCGGCTTTGACGCGGGTTATCACGGTATTGCTCGGAAATTGATAAAGCCCGCCCGTGAAAGAAGAACCGATGTCATTAATGTGATTAACTTCTGGGGTTCGGATATTTTCAGCGAATGGTTTGCAGCCTTTAGCGCGAAGCCAAACTATATAACCCCTTACTCCACGGTGGAGAGCCTTACCTGGTCGTCGGAAGCCGCCGCCACAATTCAGGCCTGCCCCACTCTCGGCTCGTATCTTGGCGCTGCGCTGGAGCAGGAATTCGGAGTACCGGAAATCAAAGTCGCTCCGCCCTACGGAGTAGCACAAACCGACCGTTGGTTCCGGGCTTTGGGCAAAATTCTTCACCAAGAACAGCAGGCTGAGGACCTTATAGCGGCAAAAAAAGCGGAGTACCTGCCCAAAATCGCCGCCCTGCGCGAAAAGCTGAAGGGAAAAACCGCCTATGTGACAGCGGGAGCCGGACACGGACACGCGTTACTTTCCATATTGGGCGAGCTTGGGTTACAGACGAAAGGCGCGGCCCTTTTCCATCATGATCCGCTCTACGATAACGGCAGTGAGGAAAGCGATTTGTTGGCGCAAAGCGTAAAAGATTACGGCGATGTGCCGAATTTCAATATTTGTAACAAGCAGGAATTTGAACTGGTAAACACGTTGAACCGCTTACGCCCCGATGTATTGCTGGCAAGGCACGGCGGCATGACCCTATGGGGTTCAAAACTGGGAATCCCATCGCTTCTGATTGGCGATGAGCATTTCGGTATGGGCTACGAGGGCATCCTTCGCTATGGTGAGCGGATTTTAGAAACGATTGAAAACGATGAATTCGTGAGAAATCTGGAAAAGCATGCTATCAATCCTTATACGAAATGGTGGCTTTCCCAGGATCCGTATACATTTTTGGATGGTGGTGCAGATAAATGAGTGGAATTATTGAACAAGAGCGTTATACCTGCGCCATTGGCGCGCTGCAAAGCGTTGTTGCCATACCCAAAGCTGTTCCGATTCTCCATTCCGGGCCCGGCTGTGGCAATATGATTCAGGGCTTTTTTGAGCGTTCCACAGGCTATGCCGGCGGCAGCACTTCGCCTTGCACAAATTTCAGCGAGCGGGAGGTTGTCTTTGGCGGTATTCAGAGGCTTCGGGAGATCATAACCAATACCTATAAGGTGCTGAATACAGATTTGCAGGTGGTGTTAACTGGTTGCACGGCCGGAATCGTAGGCGACGATGTGGCAAGCCTTGTAGCAGAATTCCGCGATGAAGGCAGGCCGATTATTGCGGTGGAAACCCCGGGCTTTAAGTGCAACAATTTTGAATCCCATAGTCTGGTGGTAAACGCCATCATTGACCAATATGTCAGCTTGTTTGACGACGAAAACCCCGTCCGAAGCGTGAAAAACACCGTTAATCTGTTTGCTGCACTACCATACCAAGATCCTTTCTGGAAAGGCAATCTCGGCGAATACAAACGGCTTTTGGAAGGCGTCGGTCTCAAGGTTCATGTGCTGTTTGGCCCGAAATCGAATGGAGTAGGGGAATGGAAAAAAATCCCCAGGGCCAATTTTAATATTTTGGTTTCTCCGTGGCATGGTCAGTCCATTGCTGAGCACCTGGAGGAACGCTATGGGCAGCCGTATACACAGTTTCCGCACATTCCCATCGGAGCGAATGAAACCGAGCGATTTTTGCGGCAAGTGTTGACTTTTGCGGCAGAGCAGAACGCAGACATCAATGAAGCTGCCGCCGAGGAATTTATTCGGCGGGAACGTGAGGCTTATTACGAGGAAATCGACAATCTCGCCACCTTTCTGCTGGAATTCCGTTATGGGCTCCCCAATCATGTTCACATTTTGCATGACGCCGGTTATGTACTTGGATTGTCCAAGTTCCTTCTTCATGAGGTGGGAATTGTTCCGAAAGAACAGTTTATTGTGGACAATACGCCGGAAAAGGTTCAGGAACAAATTAAAGCAGAACTAAAGACTACATCTGACAAGCGCGATATACCACTGATATTTGAGCCTGATGCAGGCAAGGCACAGGAAGTCATCCGGGGACTTTCCCACAACGGGCGTGGGCTGATTATTGGCAGCGGATGGGATAAGGAACTGGCAAGAGAAAAGAATTATGATTTTCTGTCCGCCGCTGCGCCGTCCCCCTACCGTCTGGTGCTGACCACCAATTACGTAGGATTCTCCGGCGGGCTTCGGGTGATTGAGGATATTTATGATGCAGTTTTAGCCACATATAAATAAAACCTAAAGGATGTGGTGTTCCATGATATGTAACTGAGCCATGACCAACTACACCAAAATTCAAGAACTGAAAGGAGAAAACACATGGCGAACGAAGAGTCTGCCCCCGTGTATCAGTTTGATACACAAAAAGTCCGGGCGGGATATGAGCCAAAGGATCACCATTACGCGGTATCGCCGCCGATTTATGCTACCGCAGCCTATGATTTTCGCGATGTGGAGAATGCGGCTAACCTATTCGGTCTGAGAGAAGTTGGGTTCCTCTACACCCGGGTGGGTAATCCGACCGTAGCCGTTTTGGAAGAACGTATTAAAACGCTGGATGGAGCAAGCGCGGCTATTGCTCTGGCTTCCGGTATGGCGGCTATCAGCTATACTTTACTGAATCTGGCCGAAGACGGCGGAAGAATTCTGACCTCCCCATACCTCTATGGCGGCAGTGCGGACAGCTTTAAAAAGATTTATCCGAAATTCGGGATTCATTTCGATCTGGCGAAAAACATCGAAAATCCCGAGGCGCTGGCGGCGGAGATTAAACCCGATACGAAGGCGATTTACATCGAAAGTATAAGTAACCCCAATACGGTTTTGCTGGATGTGGAAGGGATCGCCAAAGTTGCCCACGAGCATGACATTCCGCTGGTGGTAGACAATACGGTGGCCACGCCCTATCTGTACAATCCAATTGCCCATGGCGCAGATATTGTGGTCTATTCTGCTACCAAAGGGTTGAACGGACATGGTAACCTCATCGCCGGGCTGGTTCTGGAAAACGGGAAGTTCAACTATACCACCGACAAATTTCCTCAGTTTTCAGAAAAGTATTATACACTCCGTGACGTGGACGGCAGCCGCCGCAGTTTTCCCGAAGTGTTTCCCAATGCTCCTTTTACCAGCCGAATACGTTTTAATTATCTCAATTACTTCGGCGCGGCCATCTCGCCCTTTGATGCTTATCTGGCAATCATCGGTCTGGAAACTCTGTCAGAACGTTTAGTTAAGCAGGTGCACAACGCTCAGACGCTGGCAGAGTACTTATCTGGCCACGAAGCGGTGGAGTGGGTACGTTACCCGGCATTGAAATCCAGTCCCTATCACGCTCTTTATCTGCGCGACTTCAAAAAAGGCGCAGGCGGTATTCTATCCTTTGGGTTCAAGGGAACGCAGGAGCAGCGGGAGGCGTTTTTGAACGCGGTCCGTTTGTTCCACTACCATGTCAACATCGGTGACGCCCGTTCGCTGATCGTCAATTCGCCGCAGACCACCCACGGAGAGCTGGAATCGCATGAAAAGGCCTTAGCCGACATTCCCGAAAATCTGATTCGGATATCGGCTGGGCTGGAAGATGCGACCGACCTGATTGCCGATCTGGAGCAGGCATTTCAAAAGGCATTAGCCTGAAACTAAATTTAAGGAGTGTGTTAATGATGAAAAACTCGAAAAAAATCTTTGGCGCCTCGGTGGCCCTTATCCTTGCCGTAGCCATTTTGTTGGCCGGCTGGAGCACAACAAATGCGAAGAATACGAGCAGTCCTAAGGTTTCTAAGAGCTCTCAGGGAACTAAGTATAAATACGGGAAAATTAATATTCCCGGCAAGGACGGCTCTCTTTGCGGCGCACCCATTTACATCGCTTATGAAAAGGGCTTTTTTGCAGAGGAAGGCTTTGATGTCAATCTGATTTCCGCCGATACTGAAACCCGGAAAATTGGGTTGAACAATGGAACCATTCCGATAGTGAACGGTGATTTTCAATTCTTTCCTTCGATTGAAGAAGGTGTGAAGGTCAAAGTTGTGGATGGATTACACAAGGGTTGCATTAAAATAGTTGTTCCGGCAGGTTCCCCCATTCAATCCGCCAAAGATTTGAAGGGTAAGAAAATCGGTGTTGACGAAATTGGCGGAACCCCTTTTCAAGTTGCAAGCGTATGGCTTGAAAAGCACGGCATCATTGCCAAGGACAACAAAGAGGTGACTTTTGTCCCTTACGGCGACGGCAATCTTGAAATTGAGGCTGCCGAAAAAGGCGATATCGCTGCTGCAGCTATTTGGGATCCGTTCGGATCTTTGGCTGTGAAGAACAAGGGCTTTAAAGTAATCTTTGATTTGGCGACGAATCCGATTTTCGCCGATAAATACTGCTGCTTCCTTTATGCTTCCGAAAAGGTACTGAAAAAAGATCCCCAAAAGGTAGCGGCACTCCTGCGGGCTTACCATAAAGCGCAGGATTGGATTCATAACCATCCTGAAGAAACTGTAACCATCATTTCGGAAAAGAAATATTCCGACATTACCGATAAAAAACTAGCTGAGGAACTAATCAAAAGCTATCGGTATCCGTCTGCACGGGAGCAAAGTACCAGTCCAGCAACTGTGCAAGCCAATGTGCTTTATTTTGTAAAAGAGCTTTCGAAAATCGGTTATCTCAAAACCACTGACCCCGAAAAATTCGCGAAGCAAATCTATTATAAGGTACAATTATAAGATTGGGGCTTTTAGGAGATATACAATGAACAACTCGCCGTTTAAAAACTTTGCCTTGGCTCCGGTTCTAGACCAGAGCCTAGGTTCCAAAAGCACGGTATCCAGTAAAAAATATTTATTTTGGGCGCTGTTTTCTCTGATTGGGTTCGCTGTGGCAGAAATCGTCAGTCTGACAATTCCGGACACACAGGAAGTCAATAACATAGCCTATCGTTTTGCGTTGCTAGGATTGCTCGTGCTGTACTTTGGTATCGCTGCGTTTTCATGGTTTGACAGTGAAAGACGCGCCAAACTCATCAGCCGCGCGCCCTTTCGTTTGGCAATGGGTATTATCCTCGCCATATGGGATTTGATGAGTACCAAACTCGAAATTCTTCCGCTGCCGTTTTTCCCCGGACCCTCAAAAGTGGCGGGAGTTATTCTTGAAGAACATGACTTTTTGCTGGTCAATACCGGCTACTCCCTGCGCCTGTTCCTACTTGGTTTTTTGGTCGGCATCATTTTGGGTGTTGGCACAGGGATCTTGATAGGCTGGTTTGCCAGAGTTCACTATTGGGTGTTTCCGGTTCTGAAAATCACCGGAGTTGTTCCGGCGGTTGCCTGGATGCCTTTTGCACTGAGCGTCTTCCCTACGTCATTTGTGGCTGGCGTGTTTTTAATTGTGATTTGCGCTTGGTTCCCAGTTGCGTTCATGACGGCACAAGGAATGGCAAGTACGCAAAAGATCTATTTTGAAGTGGCGAAAACCCTTGGCGCAAAGCAAAGCTACCTGCTGTTTCATGTAGCGTTACCCAATGCCATTCCCCAGATATTTACCGGGATTTCCACCGCCAACGGTCTTGCTTTTACAACGCTTGTCGTGTCGGAAATGATGGGTGCTCAGGGTGGCCTTGGCTATTATATCAATTGGGCTAAAGCTTGGTCTTCATATTACAAAGTGTATGCCGCGATTATTATCATGGCTGTGCTCTTTTCCCTGATTATGAAAGTGATTGCCTTGATCCAGAATCGCTTGTTAATCTGGCAAAGGGGGCTTGTAAAGTGAGCACGGAAAATTTGATAGAAATTGTGGCGGTTGGCCGTACCTATGTGGATACAAGCGATAACTCGGTTGAGGCTCTCAAGGATATTAATCTTATGGTAAACAAAGGCGAATTCATCTCGATCATCGGTCCTTCCGGCTGCGGAAAAACTACGCTGCTACGCCTGATTGCCGGCCTTGACACACCGGAATCCGGAAAAATTATGTTGGAGGGCGAGGAAATTACCGCCCCGGACCCTCAGCGTGGCTATGTGTTTCAGCAAGGCAGCTTGTTCCCATGGCTGACGGTGGAAAAAAATATTGCGGCCGGGCTGAAAGCTAGGGGGGTTTATAAGGAAAATAAAGCGGATGTTGCACAATTTATTGAACTCATTGGGCTACAGGGCTTTGAACAAGCCTATCCCCACCAAATCTCCGGCGGAATGGCACAGCGTGTGGCTATTGCACGGGCGCTAATCAACCGGCCTGTTGCGCTGCTATTGGATGAACCGATGGGTGCCCTAGATACATTTAGCAGAGCTGATTTGCAGGATAAATTACTGGAACTTTGGAAAAGGGACGGCACGACCATGATTCTGGTGACCCATGATGTGGATGAAGCCATTTATTTAAGTGATCGAATGGTCATTATGACACCGCGTCCCGGTAAAATCAGCGAAATATTGGATGTTCATCTACCCAGACCCCGGCAAAGAGGCGACGCTGAGTTTATGGCGATTCGTAAAAATATCCTTGAGAAGTTCCATCTTGCCAGTGCTGTGCCCCAACCGGAATACACGATATAAGGAGGGAGTATTACCGTGAAAAATCGTTTCATCACAGGAATCGGTGCAATTATTTCCGGCCTGCTCATTTCCATAGGGCCAAAGACAATTTTCAAGCTTTGTGAAGCCGAACCGGACGGTAGTTGGCCGAAATGCCACTGGACTGGGCAAGCGGAGCTTGGTGTTGGCCTCTTTATCGTTGCCTTGGGAGTATTGATCTTGATTTTCTCATCGAAGCGAACGCGTTTAGGACTTAGCATTGCTGTTACTCTTGCCGGAATTCTTGTTCTATTATTTCCCACTGTTTTGATTGGCGGATGCGCAATGAAAGACATGGCCTGCCAACGTGTTGCCTTCCCGGCCCTAATCGTAATCGGCATTATTACTGTAATCGGTTTTACGTTCAATTCGCTTTTTTTGCTTCTTTCTGCACGGAATCAAAATGAAGGAAATGGTTAATGGGTAAAGACAAAGGTTTTACTTTTTCATATCTTGCTCTTTGTAACTTAAGACGTCGGCCGTTCCGTACCGCAGCGTTGATGTTTCTTGTTTCTATTTTGTCCTTTGTTCTGTTTTTGGGCTCGCTCATTTCATTAAGTCTAACAAATGGCGCGGATAGACTTTCAAAACGGCTGGGAGCAGACATATTGGTTGTCCCTAAAGGCTATGAGCAAAGAACGGAGCGAATCTTATTACGCGGAGAACCTAGCACGTTCTATATGAACGCAGAATGGACTAAGAAAATATCAGATATCGAAGGCGTCCGCACGGTGTCTCCGCAATTGTTTGTCGCTTCGCTGAATGCTAATTGCTGTTCATCCACTGTACAGATTATCGGCTTTGCTCAGGATACTGATTTTACGGTCGAACCTTGGATCAAAAGCGGACTTCCCGGAAAGCTTGCAAATGACGAGCTTGTGGTTGGGGCGGGTTTATCCGGCACGGTCGGCCACAAACTGAAATTTTTCGGTCGCGATTATATCATTGCCGCGAAAATGGATAATACGGGAACAGGCTTTGATACTTCCGTATTTATGAATATTGAGGCGGCAAAAAGAGTGGCGGACGACTATGTGACAAAGAGCTGTGCGGCAGGGATTCCGGAGAATGCTGTTTCATCTATGACAGTATTGATTCAGGATGGTTATTCCGTCAGCAATGTTGCGAGAAATATCCTTAATACGTTTGAACACGAAAACTACGGAATTTCGGTGATTACTACGGAAAAGATCATCAGTAATGTATCCAGCAGTCTGCGGATGGTAGTAGGTTTTGTTATCGCTCTTGCTGTCTTATTATGGGTTTTATCAGTTTTGATTCTTGGAATTGTTTTCTCAGTCATCCTCAATGAGAGGAAGCATGAATTTGGGATCCTGCGCTCACTGGGGGCAACAAGGAAAAAGCTTGATTCTATTGTGCTTTTGGAGTCGGGAATCATAAGCCTGTTTGGCGCTGTGTTTGGCATAGGGTTTTGCGCTCTGTTAATCCTTCCGCTCCGGGTATATGTACTACAAGCCATGAACATGCCTTATTTGCAGCCGTCTATTTTGCAGTTTACCGTTATAACTGCCGCGAGTCTGATCCTGTCCTTTGCGACGGGACCGATAGCTTCACTTGTTTCGGTATTCAAAATAAGCAAGGAAGATGCTTACTCGGTAATTCGGGATGGTGACATATGATTCTAAAAGCGCACAACATCGTAAAGGAATATATGCAGCAGGGCGGCAAGTCTTTTCGAGCGGTGAATGATGTGTCGCTGGAAATCGGCGAAGGGGAATTCGTCTGTATTGTAGGACGTTCGGGAAGCGGGAAAAGCACCTTGCTTAATATACTGGCGGGGCTTTTAACACCAACTTCCGGAAAGATCTATTTTGAGGACAAAGACTATGAAACCCTGGGAGACAACGAGCGTTCTTTTCTGCGCAATACAAAACTGGGATACATTATGCAGGGTCAAAGTGTATTGCCTAATTTAACGGTACTGCAAAATGTGATGCTGCCCTTTACGCTTTTTAAGCGGAACGACGTCTCTTTTGAAAAGGTTCTTGGATTGCTTGAGAGGGTAGGGCTTCTTCATCTTGCCTCACAATATCCCGCAAACCTTTCAGGTGGTGAAATGCGCCGGGTGTCGATTGTGAGGGCATTACTGACTTTACCCAAGCTTTTGATTGCAGACGAGCCAACAGGCGATTTGGACGAAGAAACCACAAAGGAAATTATGGAGTTGTTTGCATCGGTTGTAAAAGAAGGAACCGCTGTTTTAATGGTGACGCATGATATGAATACGACACGTTATGGTGAACGCTTTATAACCATGAAGGCAGGAAGGATAGAAGAGAATTCTTTATCGTGAGAATAGCAAGTTCAAACATCAAACCATCACTAACCCGTCCTGCTTGCTGTAAAACTGAAGAGTAAGTTAATATTTCATAGAAAATTCCCTGAGAAGGTTGACAAAATTTAGATGGTGTCGTATTATATAATACATACTAATTCAATAGGAATACATGCAATTGGTTGTAATATATTAATCAAAGGGGAGTAATCCCTTTATTTATATTTTCAATTCATAGTTAGTCTATAGGTTTAATATATTAATTAAATACATTACGACAGAAAAGAGGTGGAAAGATTGGCTGAAGCCTTTGAGAATACCCGTGACTTTAGTCACCTCATCAAACAACATCCTTGTTTTAATGGAGAAGCCCATTTCAAGTATGGACGGATCCATTTGCCGGTCAGCCCGGATTGCAATATTCAATGCCGTTTTTGTAAAAGAGGCTTTAATAAATTTGAAAACCGTCCCGGTATTAGTCGTACCCTATTAAATCCGGAAGCCGCCTTGGAGAAGGTTACCAAGGCTTTAGAAAAATGTCCCGAAATAACGGTCGCTGGAATAGCCGGTCCGGGAGATACGCTTGCTACCGATCATGCCTTGGAAACATTCGAACTAATTCATCAACATTATCCAAGACTTATGAATTGTCTGAGTACCAATGGCCTGCTGCTGGAGGAAAAGGCCGAGCGTATCATAGCGGCTGGAGTTAAAACAGTAACTGTTACAGTGAATGCTGTTGATGATAATGTTTTACAACATATCTGCTCTCATATCGTTTACAATGGTCAGTTACTTACTGGTCCTTACGCGGCCAGGTTTTTGATTGCCGCCCAGATTGCCGGAATTCGCAAAATAGTCTCTTTGGGAGCCGTTGTTAAAGTCAATGCGGTCCTAGTCCCAGGAGTTAATGATCAGCATATGGGGGATATTGCAGAAGTTGTTTCAGACCTCGGAGCATCAATCTTTAATATCATTCCGCTGATTCCCCAACATGAATTCAAGGATTATCCGGCTCCCGATTGTCATCAGCTCAATACCGCACGTGAAGCGGCTGAAAAATTTCTACCGGTATTCCGTCATTGTCAACATTGCCGCGCCGACGCTTGCGGCATTCCGGGACGCGCGGGTGCGCAGGGCAAAGACTTTTCGGAGGAACTTTATGAAAAAGACCTGAGTACGTTCTCGCACGGTTAAAGATTTGCGTGAGCTCACACAGGATAATTTACTAAAGGAGTGAACGTTTTGTCGAAAAAAATCAAACAGATTGCGATTTATGGTAAGGGAGGTATTGGAAAATCCACTACGACTTCTAATATTAGTGCAGCATTGGCAAAAAGCGGTTATAAGGTCATGCAATTCGGTTGTGATCCCAAAAGTGATTCCACCAATACACTCCGCGGCGGTAAATACATACCCACAGTACTTGATACATTACGTGAAAAGAATACTGTCAAGGCCGAAGAGGTTTTGTTTCAAGGCTTCGGCGGGGTCTACTGCGTTGAAGCCGGCGGTCCGGCCCCTGGAGTCGGTTGTGCCGGGCGGGGTATTATTACCGCTGTACAACTTTTGAAACAGCTTCGGGTTTTTGAAGAATTGGATTTGGACTATGTTCTTTTTGATGTTTTAGGGGATGTCGTTTGCGGCGGGTTTGCAGTACCTATCCGAGAGGGTATCGCCGAACATGTCTTTACTGTGTCATCCGCCGATTTCATGGCCATTTATGCAGCCAACAATTTATTTAAGGGAATTCAAAAGTATTCCAACAGCGGCGGAGCGCTCCTCGGCGGTGTAATTGCCAATTCCATCAATGCGCCCTATGCCAAAGAAATCATCGACGATTTTGTCAAACAAACCGGCACTCAAGTCATTGGGTATGTACCCCGTTCGGTTACGGTAACCCAAAGTGAATTACAAGGCAAAACGACAATCGAAGCGGCGCCGGACTCCGAACAAGCCAAGGTTTATCAACGATTGGCCGACCGGATTGCCGGCCATACCGATTCAAAAACACCCAATCCCCTTGATGTGAAAGATTTACGGGAATGGGCCGCCAAATGGGCTGACCAGCTCTTAGCATTGGAAACCGGTGAGGTTCGCAGTGCGGCGGCGAATATTTAATCATAAACGGAGGAATCAGCATGAAAGTATAAGAGGAATAAGATTGCTAGTCTCACATGAAACATACTTTAAATATTTTTAAATTATAATGACTGGAGATTAACTTGATGGGAATCAAAAACCAAAGCACGGTTACAGAAGAACATGTCAACGATATGCGTGGCGCCCTTGAGCACAGGGCCACTTGGTTTTATTTCTTATTGGATGAGGCCCGTAAAAGGGGGCTGGATCCGGATGATTTTGCCAGAGAGGCAATTACCCGGTGCGGTTGTTTCCATGGCCGGGAGAAATTTAACTCCGATGGTGATTTGAAAAAATTTGCAGCCCAATTTGCCACAGAACTCAATAAAAAGATATTTCAAATCGATGTGCAAGAGATTAGCGAGAAGCGGTTTGTGGTGGAATTCCATTATTGCCCATTGGTGAATGCCTGGTTAAAGCAGACGAAAGATGAAAAAGAAATTGAACATTTGTGCGATATTGCAATGGATGGCGACCGAGGCATTGTTAGCGTTACACCCGGTTTTGAAATGAAATTGGAAGACACAATTGCCAAGGGAGGGAACTGCTGCCGAATCGTCATCGCCAAGAAGTAAGTCGTAAATAAAAAAAGAAAAGGAGAATAACTCAATGTCAAATATCACCGAAAGTTTCCGAAAACACTTTATTTTTTTACTGATTGCGGTTATAGGTCTTGGCTTCGGTTCCTTGATTGATGCCAAAAACGATTCGACCTCCACTCCAATTTATGTTGGAGTCAGCGGCCCGATAACTGGTAATAACGCTCAATATGGGGCCCAATGGAAAAAAGGTTTTGATTTGGCTTTGGAAAAGATCAATAAAGCTGGGGTAGTGAAAGGCAGAAAACTGGAATACATATTTGAGGACAGTCAAAGCGATCCCAAGCAATCCGTATTAATTGCCCAAAAATTTGTGGCAGATGAGCGGGTTATAGCTGAACTTGGCGATTTTTCCAGTCCAGCGTCAATGGCGGCCACACCGATTTATCAAAGAGCCGGGTTGGTGCAATTTGGGTTTACCAATTCCCATCCTGATTTTACCAAGGGTGGCGATTATACTTGGAGCAATTGCCCGACTCAAAACGATGTAGCTCCGATGGAAGCAAATTATGCTAAAGCGCTGGGCTTTAAAAAAGTGGGTGTTTTTTACCTCAATACGGATTGGGGGAAGATAAGTTTTAATTTAACGGCCAAACGGTTGGAGAAAAATGGGATTAAGGTTGTTGCTCAGGAAAGCTATCTGCCGGATGAGAAAGATTTTAAATCAGCCATTACCCGGATTAAAGACGGCGCCCCAGATGGGATTGTTTTAATTTCTTACTATACTGATGCGGCGTTGATCATCCAACAAGTCCGTACCGAAGGCTTAAAACAACCGATCTTGGTTAATAGTTCCAACCATTCACCTAAATTTCTGGAATTAGGCGGAAACGCAGTAGAGGGAGTTTATGTATCATCCCAATTTACCATTGATGATCCACGGCCGGAAGTTAAGAATTATGTCAAAGCTTATCGTAGCAAATATAATGAAGATCCGGATTATTTCAGCACCATGGCATATGATACTATAACTTTGATTGCCGGTGCCATCAAATACGGCGGTGACAGCCGGGAGGGAGTTAAAAACGGTCTATTAAAATTAAAAGGCGAACCGAGTGTGATATATGGCAAGGTGACTTTTGATCGAGAGACTCGCAGAGTCAAGAATCCCACCGATGCCCGTTTAGTCGTTAAAGGCGGTAAATTCGTTGTTTGGAATGGTAAACGGATTTAAGCAGGATAGTGGAAACCTTTTGATATGGCGTCTCAATCCGTAAACAACCAATAGGAGTCAAAGATGCACACTTCCATATTTCATAGTTTAGTCGATCAAACCGTAAACGGCTTGGTGATTGGTAACATTTACGCGTTGATTGCGGTAGGATTGGCTCTAATTTTCGGTGCAGCCAATTTAATCAATTTCGCTCACGGTTCGGTATTCATGATTGGGGCTTTCAGCGGCTGGTTTTGCTTAACTAGGCTGCATTTTCCACTCGCTTTGGCATTAATCCTGGCGAGCGGGATTGCTGCTCTGATAGGGGTGGCGATTGAGTGGGTTAGTGTGAGTCCTTTTCGGAAAAAAGCCAGAATTGCACCATTACTAGCGACACTGGGAATTGGCATGATCTTGGACCAGGCGGCGCAGATTATTTTTGGACCCTTTACTCAGTCGTTTCCATCGGTCTTTTCATCAGAGCGGTTGACTCTGGGTGGAGTCTCCATTGGTTGGCTAGATATTTTTATCGCTGTAATCTCTTTTTTGAGCACCGGTTTATTGTTTGTTTTTCTAAAGTTTACTAAGAGCGGGCAGGCAATCCGGGCATCCGCCTTAGATGCGGAAGCTGCGGCACAAATGGGGATTCGAGTCAATGTTGTCAACCGAGTTACCTTTGCTGTGGCCTCGGCCTTGGGTGGTCTGGGTGGAGTGTTAGTGGGGATTTATTATAATAATATTTCACCGACTATGGGTTTTCAAGCTGGACTCAAAGGCTTTACCGCTTGCATTCTGGGCGGGCTTGGCAGTATTCCCGGAGCGGTTGCAGGTGGAATTGTGCTTGGTTTATTCGAGAGCTTTGGAGTAGCCTTACTCGGTTCAACCTATCGCAATTTATTTGCCTTTTCTTTATTAATTTTAGCTCTAATGATTAAACCCAACGGTATTTTCAACCGTTCCAGACTGGCGGTTCAAGAGCCGCTTACCGGGACTTTCATCCCTAATACCAAACCGCTGTATATTCCTCCGGTCATTATCGGATTAGGTTTCGTAATTGCCGCAGTGTTACCGTTCATGATAAAAAATCCTTATTTTCTGCAAATCCTTACCAACGTTTGGACCTATGGAATTCTTGCAGTAAGTTTGACATTGGTTGCCGGAACAGTGGGTATCACTTCTTTGGGCCATGCTGGGCTATTGGCGTTAGGGGCCTATACCTCTGCTATTCTTACCATGAAATTGGGAATGTCTTTTGGAGCCGGGGTGCTTTCCGCCGGATTCATGACAGCTTTTATTGGGACGATACTAATCTTGCCCTCTTTCAAATTAAAAGGAGATTATGTGGCAATTGCCACCTTAGCTGTTGGCGAGATTATCAATCAGGTTATTCTAAATTGGGATGCTTTGACGGGCGGTCCATCAGGTATCAGTAATATATCTCCGCCGGCTTTTTTCGGGATCCCGCTCGTAAAACCGGAAGCCTATTATTGGCTCTCCCTCGGATTTTTAGCGATTGGGGCTCTACTCATCGCTAGAATATCCAATACCACGGTGGGGCGTGTATTACGCGCGATTCGGGATGATGAAACCGCTGCACGCTCTTTTGGAATCCGGCCTGTGCGATACAAAGCGCTGGCCTATGCTGTCAGCGGCTTTGTGGCAGGTTGCGGCGGAGCGCTAACCGCGCATATGTATTCATACATCAATAATGAAACCTTTAATTCAAGTCTTTCAATCA
>JAEZKW010000055.1 GCA_023415375.1 Bacillota bacterium | reverse complement strand
GAATTTTATCGATTCTGAGTGGTTTATAGCCCTGATAGTTTCAGAAATACTAAGTTTCATTTTAGGATTTTACTGGGAGCGAAGTATTATGACATATAAGCAGAAATTGGAAGAGAAAAAAGCGGCGTTGAAGAATTAAAATGAGCAATGGAAAAAGTTTATTCCCGTTTTGAAGCCGTGTAAGATTAGGCATTTACAAGGCATGGCAAAATTTGGACGACTAGGAAAAAGTGCTTTGAATTGCTTTCAAAAACTAGATTTGATATAATATGAAAAAATCTAATGAAAGTGCAGCAGAGATTCTGGAAGTCTTTACAAATGAAAAAAATAATGGTATTGATGTTGGTTTTCTGTGTCCTTTTTTGCTTTTCTGGCGCATCCTTTGGTTTAAATGCACCGGGGATAGCAGAAGACGATGGAATTTTAACTGGTATGGCAGCTACGGAAGATTTAGGTATTATCGTTGGAGTTGAATACGGAATATCACCTAAGTGCGCAGTTTTGGGGAATATATCCCTAGGGGATAATGATTTAACAGAATTGGCAATAAAATATAATGTATCGAAAACAGCTGCTATTTTAGGGGGAGTTTATGATTCAAATTCAAACAGTGATCCGTTTGTCGGCTTTAATGGCTCTTTGGATCTGGATCGTAATATTCAAGGCATTTTAGAAGCTGATATAGTGATGGATAATGATTTGTTTATTGCTTATGAGTTAGGGGTTAAATATGATATCGATAAAACCCTTGATATTCGCGGCGGATTCCTCGGAACAACCCAAAAGCATTCTAATACGGCTTTTGAACTCGGTGTCGGATATAAGTTTTAATTTTAAAGCGATTCAGTTCTTAAAAGTCTTTGGCTACGTTGCCAAAGGCTTTTTTTGTCTAAGCTGATGGACTAGAATAACCGGAATTATTGGATAATCATTGAATACTCTCTAGTCAAGTACATGGCTCTTATTGGGCGCCTAATCAATATTAGGAAAAAAATTCCCTAATTTAGCAGATTGCATGGCAATTAACCACAAAGTAATTTCAGCAGACCCTCAATATCATAAATGATATGAGTCGGTTTTTCTTTTTGCAGTTCCTCCAGTGATCCATAACCGTAAGTCACGCCGATGGAATCGATGTGATTCATTTTGGCCCCGATAATATCATGCTTGCGATCTCCAACCATTACAACTTGCTTCTTTTTACTTTCATCAATGTTTGCTAAAACATATTCAATAACCTCTCCTTTGGAGGTCCTTGTCCCATTTAGGTTACTGCCGACCACAGAATCAAAATATTGAAAGATGTTAAAATGTTTGAGTATTTTTTCCGCAAACACCGTTGGTTTTGAAGTTGCTAAAATAACAATTTTACCGGCTGCGTTTAGCCTTTCCAATAACAGTGGAATATTTGGATAGATTTCATTTTCGTAAATGCCGTATGGGGAATAGTACTCGCGGTAATATTCGATGGCATTTTTTGCGCCGGCTTCATCCAGTGAATAATATTCTTGAAAAGAATCAAGCAACGGGGGACCAATAAATTTGGCTAGGGAATCTAGATTTTCTTCGTGAATTCCCAGCTTTTTAAGGGCGTATTGAATCGATTTGGTGATGCCGACTTTGGGATCGGTAAGAGTGCCGTCGAGATCGAAAAGAATGGTGCTAAACAATAGGGGAAGTCTCCTTCATTTTTTTTAAATAATCCCTTATTTATTCGATAATGGCCGGGCTTTTCCTCTTAGAAGGAGCTTTTTGTATCTCGAAGGTAGCTTTTTCTATTCGAAGGGAGGAATTCGAAGCTCAAAAGGAGTTTTTTCTATCCCGGAGGGAGCTTCTTGTATTTCGGGGGTAGCTTTTTGTATCTCAGAAGGAGCTTTTTAACAACTAAAACATTCTTTGGGTGGTCCTAAGTGTGTTTCAAAAGAAATAAAGGGAGGTTGTTTCAGAGCTTGTATTTGTTCACTTTTAGAAATAGTTATTATTAAAGCCCCCAATTTTGTTGATATTCAGCGGATGAATGGTAGGATAAAGGAATCGAATTTTACCGAGCTCATGAATATTTGATAGAATGGGGAGAATCACCAGAAAATATTGAGTTTTATATAGCAATGGGAATGAGGCCAAGAGGATTTGACCTGGAATTGATGAATCAGTTTTTGAAGTCGATACTTCGGGATTTTGGGATGATTACAAGAAGTATTCCAAATGGGCTGACTATAATAATGAGGATTTTAAGCGATTTATGGATGAGAAAGTTCCGAAAGCGCCCTTTTAAATTAAATAAAAAGGTGAAGTCTTTTTAACTCAACTTCACCTTCTGAATCATATTTAGAAAGGCCTAAATCCAGGCCTGAATGGACGGCAACTAGGACGCCCTCCAAATCTTGGATAAAAACATTCTATGCCTCTTCTAGGATCTCTACATATACGGCCTCTTGGGGTCCAGAAACAACCGCCTTGGTCTGTATATACATTATTATCTATATCTAGATCATATACTTCTGAATATTCATTTTGGGCAGAATAATCATTTTCGTTCATTTTGTTTATCACCCCCGATTTAATATACATGGTATAGGGTGCGTATAAAGAATTTGTATGATTATGACTACGATAATATTTTATGAATTAAATATGGAATTTGTGATTGGATTTAGTAATTATTTCGTTTTTATTTGGTAATATGGGGACAAGGTCAAGGGAATCAAAAGATTTTTCTTATTAGCAAATTTTCTATTGAAAAGACAGAACCGGACAGTCATAGACGAACGTAAAATGCTAAAGTAGCAATATCCAAATATATTTTGAGGAGGTCTAAATTGGATTTAAAGGAAACAGTTGTATTGTTAATAGGTATTATTGCTGGGGGAATGATCAATTATCTATTTTATATGTTATCAAATAGAAGGTTAACGAAACTGAATAAGATGCTAATAAATCACCTGGAAGGCGCCAATAGAGAATGGAATTAATTGTTATCTAAGGATTGTACATAATACTTTGGGGAATACTTCCATAAAAATGTGGAGGTATAATTATGACAAGAGAAGATTTTTTAAAAATTGCGAGTCCTCATTTCACTTACATACTTAATGAATCTAAAAAGAAAGCTTGGGAAGGAATTTTGCCTGAAGATGGTATAAAGGCTTTTTATAGATCTGACTGTAAACAAAATGAAGACAGAACTTTCACCGAAACTTATTTAATTTTAACTGATAAACGTTTGATAGAAGTTTCTGTATCTGCAAATCAAATTTCTAGTGAATCTCACAGATTTGAACCATTTAACATTTATAAAGCATATAAGACTAACTATTTCAGTACTCCTGTGGCTGAGATTGAAGAGGTGAGAATTCAGTTTCAAAGAAATAAACCGGAAAAAATCCTAAAAAAGCCTTCTGATAGCGGAGACATTGTAGACTTTACAAACTTTATAAAATGTTTGTCTTAAAGTACCTTCGGTGCTTTTTTTATTTAGCATAAAGCAGGTGAGGTAATTTGGCGGATAATAAACTCAAGCAACGATATTGTCGAACGTCACATGAGAATAGCCTTCTCTGATTAACCAATTTCGTAAAGTTTGGACGTATCTCAGTTCCAGTAATGAGCCAGTTTGGCCCAGTCACTGTAAAGAATCCGGATATAGATGAATAGAGTCAAAGTTAAGCCGTACAAAATTGAGATAATAAAGGTATAAAAAATTCCCTCATCCCACCCTTAACTTCTCCCGGCATGAATGGTATAATCGTTACAGAAAAAGAAAGGTTTCTTGGAAAAAAATGAAAGAACGCCGTATAACCAAATCAGTTCACATCGGGCCGTTAACCATTGGTGGCGGCAGTCCGATATCGATCCAATCGATGACCAATACCGATACCCGCGACCGGAAGACGACCCTGGACCAAATCCATCAATTAAGTGATGCCGGGTGTGAAATTGTTCGACTAGCTATTCCGGACAGAGAGGCAGCGGATAATTTACGTTATTTTTGTGAAAATTCCGATGTGCCTTTGGTAGCGGACATCCATTTCGACTACCGTCTGGCCCTGACAGCTATCGCGGCGGGTATCAGTAAATTGAGAATTAACCCCGGCAACATCGGGGGCGTCGATCGGGTAAAACTTCTGGCCGGTAAGGCCAAAGAAAGAAATATTCCGATCCGGATCGGGGTCAATGCTGGCTCTTTGGAGAAAGACCTTTTGGACAAATTCAATGGTCCCGCTTCTGAGGCTATGGTGGAAAGTGCGCTCCGGCATATCCGGATGCTGGAAGAGGCCGATTTTACGGATATTGTAATTTCCTTAAAAGCTTCTTCCGTACCGGCTACCATCGAAGCCTATCAACTTTTAGCCCGGCAATGTGACTACCCGTTTCATATCGGGATCACTGAAGCCGGGACCTGGTTTAAAGGCTCGATACGTTCGGCTGTGGGTTTAGGAGCTTTACTTTGGGAGGGGCTTGGTGATACCCTGAGGGTATCCTTGACCGGCGACCCCTTGCGCGAGGTTACTGTGGGACAAGATATTTTGCAAGCACTGCAACTACGAAGCTTTGGAGCAACTGTAGTCTCGTGCCCAACTTGTGGCCGTTGCCAAGTCAACTTGGAATCTCTGGCCAATCAGGTGGAACAATTGGCCGTAAGTATCCATCAACCGTTAAAAATTGCAGTGATGGGCTGTGCGGTCAATGGACCGGGTGAAGCCCGCGAGGCCGACCTGGGCGTGGCTGGCGGCAAAGGGGAAGGTTTGATTTTCCGCAAAGGAGAAATTATTAAAAAAGTGCCTGAAGACCAGATAGTGGAGGCGCTTAAAGAAGAGTTGGAGAAGATAGTAGCCAGTATTCAGGAGTCAGGAGCCAGGAGATGAAGTCGCTTGTATGAGCCCATTCTTGTTTCATGTTTGTATGGAGTAGCTATTCCTGTATTATTGTGGAATAAGGATTACTAAACAATAGCTAGGCTAGATAAAATGATTTTATTCTGGCTCCTGGCTTCTATATTCTGAATTCTTTTTTAAAATATTTCAACACATTTCATTGGAGGTATTTTATGCGTCAATCGAAATTATTTGGGCCTACACTACGGGAAGTTCCGGCTGAGGCTGAAGTCGTCAGTCATCAACTGATGCTACGGGCGGGAATGATCCGTAAGTCGGCGGCAGGGATGTATACCTATTTGCCGCTAGCATGGCGGGTCTTAACCAAAATTTCAAAAATCGTCCGGGAAGAGATGGACCGGGAAGGCGGCCAGGAACTGGCAATGCCGATTACTCAGCCGGCGGAAATATGGAAACAAAGCGGACGATGGGAGGTTTATGGCGATGAAATGTTCCGTTTGAAAGATCGCCATCACCGTGAGTTCTGTTTAGGGCCGACTCATGAGGAACTGATTACCACGATTGTTAAAAACGAGGTTCGTTCGTACCGGGATTTACCTTTACGCTTATATCAAATTCAAAATAAGTACCGAGATGAAGTACGGCCCCGGTTTGGCTTGATGCGGGGCAGGGAATTCATTATGAAAGACCTGTATTCGTTTGATCTGGATGAAGCCGGATTGGAAGAAAGTTACCAGGCAATGTACCGAGCCTATACGAAAGTTTTCACCCGCTGCGGCTTAAGGTTCCGGCCGGTAGACGCCGACTCCGGGGCTATCGGCGGCAACAGCAGCCAGGAATTTATGGTTCTAGCCGAAGCCGGAGAGGCTCTGGTCCTTTATTGCGATACTTGTAATTATGCGGCGGATGTCGAAAAAGCGATTTCCAGAGTGACCGTGAACCCCGGTGCGGACGTCAAAGAAATAGAGAAGGTGCATACCCCTGGATATAAGACCATCGATGAGGTCTGTAACTTTTTAAAGATTGCACCTGAAAATACTGTAAAAACGCTTTTTTACGGCACCGGTGACAGTTATATAGCGGTCCTGGTCCGCGGTAATGATCAGGTTCATGAGATCAAACTTGCCAATTTCTTGAACTGCAAAAAATTATATCTGGCTCCGCCTGAAGAATTAGCGGAGGTTTTTGGCCTGCCTGTCGGTTATGTGGGGCCTGTTAATCTCGATGAACGCATTAAGATCGTTGGGGACAATCTGGTCCAGAAAATGCACGGGGTTGTTGTGGGAGCCAATGAAGCAGAGTATCATTTAGTGAATGTAGAACCAGACCGTGACTTTAAGAATGTTACTTATACCGATTTAAGAACCGCTATGGCCGGTGAAGCTTGCCCGCACTGTGAGGGCCGTTTGAAAGAAGTAAGAGGGATCGAGGCCGGGCAAATCTTTAAACTCGGTACCAAATATAGTAAAGCTCTGGGTGCGACGTATCTAGATGAGAAGGGACAGTCCCAATTAATGGTCATGGGATGCTACGGAATCGGGGTTAGCCGCACTATGGCGGCTGCCATTGAACAAAACTATGATAGCAACGGCATTAAATGGCCGATGGCCATTGCACCCTATCAAGTTCATATCATTGCGGTGAATCCGGAACAATTGCCGGTCGCGGAAGAATTATATCAAAAACTTGATGATGCTAAAGTCGAAGTTTTATTGGACGATCGGGATGAAAGACCGGGCGTAAAATTTAAGGATGCGGATTTGATCGGAATTCCGCTCCGAATCACCATTGGCCCCAAAAGTCTGGCTCAAGGTGAAGCTGAGGTCAAATACAGACAAACCGGGGTTGAGGAACGCTGGCCCTTGGATCAAGTGGTGGAGAAAGCAAAGGCTTTTATTGAGAAGAGTTTGGCTGAATATAATTGACATTGCTTAACCTCAAGTTATATGTTTTTGATGATAAGACGTAAAACTTTTTGAACCGCGAAAACACGAAATTACACGAAATAAAAACCGATAAATTTATGTCACAATTATAATCGACATTCATTTTTCGTGCTTTTTCGTGTATTTAGTGGTCGATAGTTTTTTCCCGATCATAAATTCTTAAATCTTTTAGCCACGAGTAGCATGAAATTTCACGAAAAAATTAATGATTTATCGGCTTTCCTCTTTTCGTGACCTTTCGTGTGTTTCGTGGTTCATATATTCTTTTTGAACGTTTGTAAATAAAACTTCAACTGATTTAAAAAAGGAGTCTACACTATGTCCGCACTGCCGGAACAATATGTAATCAAACCCAATAACCGTTCCTTACGTGCATTTAAAGGGATTGAAACGGTCCCTTTTTCTTTTCCGATCGAACCGATCCTGGAAGAGGGACTAATCTCGCAAATCTTAGTCAATACCAAGGATTCGTCGTGGGAAATTTCCCTGGTGCTTAAAAACGAGCTCACCCCCAAACAAACGGAGGAATTGGAAAAGGCCATCAGTTCCATGGTACTAGGTCTTTCCAAGGTTCATATCAAGGTTTTGAGCGAACGCGACTTACCCCCGTTAGAGGAACGCTTGAACCAAAACTGGCAGAGGATTTTAGTTGCCGCTGCTGCAAAATATCCCGGCAGCAATGGTTGGCTTACCGAAGCCAAGTATCGTTTATTGCCCGGCAATTTACTGGAAATCCGGGTCCGCAATAGGACTGGCGTTGATTATCTATCTGCGCGCAGCGCCGAATTGGCTGAATTAATCAAAGATACAGTTTGGGCTGATTTAAAACTCAGTTTTGAAGTAGGTGATTTTGGCGAACCGGCTTTTGAAGATTTGCGACATCGGGAGGATGAAGCTTTCGTTAAATCCGTCGCTAAAATGGTCGTTCCCAAAGAAAATAAACCTGCGGGTAACAGCGGAAACTCCGAGGTGATCCTCGGGAAAAAATTCAGCGGGGAACCCACCCCTTTGCGTCAGCTTCAAGAGGAAGAAGAACAAGTCATCGTCAGGGGTGAGATTTTCCGGTTTGAAACCCGCATTTCCAAGGCTGGTAAGAAATTCTATTTAGGTGATATTACCGATTATGCTGATTCGGTGAGTTTCAAAATTTTTCCGCGTAACTATACTCCCAAGAATGGCGAGGCTCAAAATAATAATTCCCGGAATAATGAATCCCTGGAAGAAAAAATTCATGAGGGTTCATGGGTGCTGATGCGTGGTAATTTGCAGTTTGACCCGTTTGCCAAAGAATTGGTGCTATTGGTGTCCGATATTATGCCAAGCGTTTCCACTGTGCAGAGGAAGGATGAAGCCACTGAAAAAAGAATCGAGCTTCATCTGCATACGAAAATGAGCGCCATGGATGCGACCGTCGATGCGGCGGAAGCTGTCAAACAGGCCGCCAAGTGGGGCCATCCGGCGGTTGCCATTACCGATCATGGTGTAGTGCACTCCTTCCCGGAAGTCGCCAGTGTGGCGAAGAAGGCCGGCATTAAAGTGATCTATGGCGTGGAAGGTTACTTGGTGGATGATGGGGTTCCGATCGTGGTGGGAGCCTCGGATGAGCTGCTTGAGGGACTGGAGTATGTGGTACTTGATATTGAAACCACCGGTTTCAATCCGCAAAAAGAGGATTTACTTGAGATTGG
>JAEZKW010000038.1 GCA_023415375.1 Bacillota bacterium | reverse complement strand
AGTTGATACATTCAGATTAATCGGCATCATGGATACCTCCTAGTTATTATCATATAAATCTTCCAGAAAAGTCAGGCAGCCGCGATATCCGGCATAGCCGCGGTTGATGACCAGTCTTTCGGTCGTAGGAAAGGTGACCACATTGGTAAGGATACCAAGCTCTACACCAATTTCTTTTTCATAATCGCTTCCTAAAATTAGGGTCGCCTCGTCCCGCCAAAAACGAATCCGTTCACTGATCGCCCATTTATCGTTTTCAAAAACAACTTGGGGCCTTCGGGCAAATTCCAAAGTGGTTAATGCCTGTTCTATTGCGGGACGATACTTCTCCGGCACATCATCAGTGATAATGGCACAAAGCGGAATCTGACCATAATCATTGACTAAAAAGCGGGTTAAGCCGAGGACCGTATTGGTATCACCCACAATGATAAAACGGTAGCGGGTTAAAGAACCGATGATTTTCTCAATATAGGAATATACATAATCTTCTTCTTCCCCAATAACCTGTTCAACCAAATCTCGATCCAGCGAAAGCCGTCCCGAAAGTCTCCGGATAAAATCCGAAGTTGCCGTAGGGCCTATTGGTAAACCCGGATATCGCAAGGTCTCAATACCAAATCGGTTCTGGTAATTTTCAGAAAACTTTTCGAGCAGCCATGGGGAAAGGATCAGATTCAGGACAGCTCCTGAAGACCTTTTCAGGGCCGCTAAACCCTGATGTCCGGTAAAGAAAGTATTTACTTTAAGTCCTAATTTTGTTAAAATCCGAATCAGCTCTTCAAAATTTCCCTCCCAAAAGATATCCTGAGTGGGAACAATGCCTAATAAATTGATCGTCAGGGATTCTTTAGAAGAAGGCTCCACCAGTCGCTCGGTCAGAGTATTCAAAATGGCTTCATAACCATAATAAGTGTCTCCCTTAAATCCCGATGTTTCCACATAGATAATAGGGGCCTCGGAATCTTTAAATTGATCCACTACACCCTGGACGTCATCACCGATAATCCCTGCCGTACAGCCTGTCATCACGACAAACAAGTCCCCATCCATGACTTCCAAAGACCCAGTGATAGTCTCTTTTAATCTTTGGCTCCCCCCGAAAATAACCTCTTTCTCAAACATATTGGTGCTTGGTACACCCTGGCCGCCTACATATCCGAAACCTTTACCACCAGCCTGGCCAAACTGTCCGGCCATTGTTTGCAAACCACAGCCCGGTCCGGCGTGGAAAATCGGGATCGCCCTTTCAATACTGGAAAGGGTGGCAAGTGCTCCGCCAAGTGCACAAGAAGTTCTGGGATTTTGGATAAAATGCCCCATTAAACTTCACCTGCTTCCTTAAAATATTTAAAGGGACTCTGGTGGTACCAATTTTCTTGATAAGGAAGGCGTTTATGATTGGACAATTTGACAGTAAAACTGGGATTTTCAATGGCGTTTTCGATTTTTTTTCCTAAGTAAAGCAGTCCATCATAACCCATCGTCGGCCGTTTGACTTCCAAAACATGGGTGGAAGTTACTCCTTGCTTGGCAACCCAGGTTGACATCCCGATAAATAAGTCGGGTTTAAGCCGGTTCACCAAGTTTGCTTGCTCAAAAGGCTGCATATTGGCCACATCAACCAAAAAATCATCCCCGTGGATTTGGATCAACCGCTCCAAGTCTTCCACCAAAGCTTCTTCAAAGGTAGGTGTTTCCATGCCGACCAATTGAAGGCCAAAATCTTCGATCAAGGTTGCTGCTGCAAATGAACGAGCGGTTCCGGCACAAATAAATACTTTTTTTCCTTGAATACGCTCCCGAATCGCGGCAATTTGCGGTAATATCTTTTGATGCTGCTCAGCAAGGTATTGTTCTGCGATAGCTTCTTTGCCAACCATCCGGGCTACTCCCATAAACCAGCGATCGGTATTACGGATACCTAACGGCATCCCTGGCCGGGAATACGGCATATCATATTCTTGTTGCAAATAAATCATGAACTCATCGGCGAACACCTGGCAGATTGAGGTAGAGTATTCGGCAGCGGCGATTTTCTTAATTTTTTCGAGACTGGCGTAAAATGGAATGTAATTCACATGATAACCCAAAACAGCCAGCATTCCTTCAATTTCCTGCTGGTCTTTCCAGCCTATCGCCATCGGCGCAAAAACATTGATCAGACCTTTTTCTTTGGGCGGATGCCAATCTTTCAACACGTATCGAGTGATCGAATGAAAAGCGCTGTCAAAACCTGTAGCCGGAACTTTTGATTTAAAGCCTTCACAATGAATCGGAACAATTTTGGCCTTTACCTGAGACTGCAGATTAACAGCTAGTGTATCCACATCATCACCGATAATGGCTGAAGCACAAGAGGTAAATATAAAAATCAGGCTGGGATGATAGCGCTCTTCAGCAGCTAAAACCGCTTCCTGAAGCTTTTTTTCGCCCCCCAGAATGATATCGGTCTCATCAAAATTGGTCACTATATAGCGGGCATTTTTAATATGATCAATCCCCCGGTGATGCTGCCCGACCTTAAAAAGGTCATTCATAAATGAAATACAACCTGTGCAGCCACTGGGGGCATGAATAATAAATACCGCATCCTCCATTGAAATAAAAGCTTGAATGCTATTAAGCTGCTGGCATTGAGTCGCCTGGGCAAAGGTCCGCTCGGCGTTTTTTAAACAGCGTTTTTGAAATTGACGGGCTACTTTTCCGCTGCATCCGCCGCCGGCGGTTATTGCATACGGTCGATCTTCGCGGTTTTGAACCGGGATATTACTCATCGGAACTCTCTCCTCTTTTAAATATCATAATTCCATTCCGGTAAAATCCGTTTTAAAAATTGCTGAGTTCGCTCTTCCTTAGGATGGGAAAACAGTTGCTGTGGAGTTCCCTCTTCCACAATGATACCTTCATCCATAAAAATGACATGGTTTGCCACATCCGCTGCAAAAGAAAGTTCATGGGTGACCACAATCATGGTGATTCCCTCCCTAGCGACTTTTTTGATCACCGAAAGAACCTCGCCTACCAGCTCCGGATCCAGGGCCGAAGTGGGTTCATCAAACAAAATAACTTCCGGATTTAATGCCAAAGCCCTGGCAATGCCAACCCGTTGCTGCTGGCCTCCGGAAAGCCGGCAGGGATAGGCGTCGTATTTATCTGTAAGGCCAACCTTATCCAAAATTTTTCTGCCGATTGCTTCGGCCTCGTTTTTAGTAATGCCGCGGGTCACGATTAAGCCCTCGGTCACGTTTTCCAGCGCTGTTTTGTTATTAAATAGATTATAATTTTGAAAAACCATGGCGGTCTGCCTACGCACACTAAGGATATCTTTTTTCGAGGAGTTTTTAAAATGGTAATGATTTTCCCCAATCGCTAGTTCACCGTCATCGGCCTTCTCTAAAAAATTAATGCACCGTAAAAGGGTGGTTTTCCCTGAACCGCTGGGTCCGATAACCACCACCACTTCACCTTTGGCAACCTTCAAATCAATGCCTTTTAAAACTTGATGCTTGCCAAAAGCTTTGGAAACCCCTTTCAATTCAATCAAAATGTCCCCTCCTTCCGATACACGGACAGCCTTCTTTCCAAGATAAATGAAATCTTTTCGAGGCTTGCGTTTAAAACCCAATAAACAACGGCAGAGGCCACATAAGCTTCCAAATATTTGTAATTAGCAGTGGCCGTAATCAAAGCGGCGTTCATTAGGTCCACAACAGAAATCATAAAGACCAAAGAAGTGCTTTTAATCATCCCAATCAAGTTGCTACATAACATGGGTACAGCTGCCGGCAATGCTTGCGGCAAGACAACCCGGCATAAGGCCTGAATATGGGTCATTCCGATGGAATAAGCAGCCTCATATTGTCCTCTGTTTACTGACATCAAAGCACCGCGTATCGTTTCCGATATATTGGCGACTGCCACCGTCAATAATGCCGTAAACGCAATGTATATAACATTGATATCTTTAGAATGCAGGCTCCAATGGAATTTATCAGCGATACTGTCAAACCCTTGGACCATTACAAAGTAAATGATTAATATCTGTAATACCACCGGTATTCCTTTGGTAATGACGATATAAACCTGCATCAACCTTCCTATAATCTTGACATTAAATAATCTCACCAAAGCTATCAGAGTCCCTAAAATGATGCCCAGAATGAAAGGAACAAAAGCCAGCAAAAGTGTTACCGGCGTATAGCGAATGGCCTCTTTCATGGCAATCAACATAAAATGAAAATCAAAGTTCATCGTGATCATCGCCCGATCATTTTATATTTTAACTTCTTCTCAATGTTGGAAAATCCATATTCCATCAGGATACAAAGGGTCAAAAAAATCACTGCGGCTCCAACATATCCTTCCAAAGTATGATAAGTACTGGCCCCAATAACCCTGGCCTTGCCTATGACATCAATGATTCCGAGCGAAAATGCGATCGATGTATTCTGCAGAAGTCCCACCATATTCATTCCAAGGCTGGGTAAAGCTATCAACAGTGCCTGCGGCGCCACAATCCGCCGAAAGGTCTGTAGCCTGCTCATACCGACGGCGTAAGCGGCCTCCGTTTGGCCTATGGGTATCCCGATGATGGCAGCCCGGATAATCTCAGCCATAAAAGCGGCCATATTCAACCCATAGGTAATAATAATGAAAATTAATTTGTCCCAATGGTTGATATCAACGTGAATCATCAATAAAGCAAGTGGCAATCCGTAATACACGATAAACATCTGGACAATGATTGGAGTGCCTCGCATGAAGGAAATATAAATAGCGGAGATTTGATCGATCACGGGTGTTTTCGATAATCGGAATAAAGCCAAAACCGTGCCAAGGATCACTCCCAATATCGTTGCGGCAAACACAATCAATAATGTAATATGTAATCGTGATAATAACTTGGGAAAATATTCAAATACCAATTTAATGTCAAATAATTGTCCCATAAAGGTCTCCTGAGGTCTTTTCACTTTCCAGACCAACCGAGTTTAAAAAATGAAGCGCCGAAAAGGAGAGAAAAGCCGCACCCAAAGGCAACGCCGCTTCATCAATATCAAATCTTGGATGATGTAAGGGAAAATTTTCTTTATTTTTAGCGGCAACTCCCAACGAAACAAAAGCAGCCGGTACTGCATGGGAATAGCTGGCGAAATCTTCCCCCAATAAAACCCTGGGAACTTCGATGACATTTGCGACTCCGAAAATTTTTTCAGCTGCTTCCTTTGCAATAGTTGTTACTCTACCATCATTGACCAACGGTTTATTGCCGGAAACAAATTGAAATTTATATTTGCAGTCATGAGCCTGGCAGATATTCTTAATCAATCTCTCCATAAACTCGCCGGCCTGTTTGATAATGGCTTCATTGAAACATCTTACTGTGCCGGTTAACACCACTTTATCAGCAATGATATTGGCTTTGTTTCCGCCATGAATCGTTCCGATGGTCAGTACAAAAGGTTCAGCGGGATCGATTTTCGAAGAGGAAATTGTTTGTAATGCCTGAACCACTTCGGCTGCGATTAAAACCGCATCCTTTGCCTTATGGGGCCATGCTCCGTGTCCGGCATCACCGATGATTTCAATTTGAAACCCACCTGCCAGCGCATAAAAAGGGCCTTCACGATAACCCAGTTTCCCGGCAGGCAGGTTGGGATCAACATGTAAACCAATGATTGCATCGACTTTGGGGCTTTCCAGCACCCCTTCCCGGATCATTTCCGCAGCGCCGCCCTTCGGACTTTCTTCACTGGGTTGAAAGATCAGCTTCACATTCCCCCAAATGGACTTCCGTTCTTTTACTAATATTTGGGCAGCCCCCAGTAAAGCTGCTGTATGGGCATCATGTCCGCAGGCGTGCATGACGCCTGGATTTACCGACCGAAATTCAAAAACGTTTTCCTCTTCAACCGGCAATGCATCCATATCGGCTCTTAAAGCGACAGTTGCCCCTGGATGCTCCCCTTGGATTAAGCCGACAACACCTGTTTTCCCAACGTTTTCCTGAACTTCGATCCCCAGTTCCCCCAAAGTCTTCGCCACCAATTCAGCAGTATCAAATTCCTCGATTGCCAATTCCGGATGGCGATGAATTTTTCGGCGCAGCTCTACAATCTTTGGCGCTATTTCCAGGGCATATGTTTTGATTTGCTGATCCATGATAACAAACTCTTTTCATAAGCTTATTTGGTATAGTCCTTGCCCAATATTTTAAGGGATATCTTTGATAAGGTCCCGTCGCTCTTTAATTGTCGCAGTGCTTTATCTACATCATCTCGGAGACCAACTTCGTCCTTACGAAAAATGTGATAAGTATAGGAATTATACAAAGAATCACCAACAGTTTTGATGACATCCCCGTAAGCCTTGTTGATCGAATCCACATTCCGGGTGAATTGAGTGGTGGCGTCGATGGAACCCGTCTTGAGATTTTGAACTAACGTAGCCGCATCGAGGGCGCCATAAATCAAGTTAATTTTATTCCCATGCTCTTTATTGTAACTTTCCAAGATATAAGCATCATTGCTTCCTGGAGATACCTGGACCTTTTTACCATAAAGGTCCGTTATGGAGTGGATATCATTCCGGCTCGACAGTACCGTTATTTTTGTAGCAACAATGGTGTAAAACTCGTTGGCAAAGAGGTATTTCTTCTCACGTTCCTTATTTTTAGCGTATTCATGGGCCGCAATATCGATTTTTCCTGAATTCAAGCTAAGTAAAATATTGGGGAAGTCCATCGTTTGGTATTCAAATTTGTATTGAGGTAGGCGTTTATTGATCTCTTTTAAAACTTCATACTCAAAACCGACCAATTTACCGTCTTCATCCAGGTAACAATAAGGTTTAAAGGCATTCCCCGTTCCCACAATGATTCTTTTAGGAGATTTGACATCTGCCAGCAAACTGGAATTTGCCGATACAAACACTCCAATCAACGCTAAAGTCGCTACCAACAGCCGCCCCAATTTAATAGTTGTATGTTTTTTCATCTCTCAAGCTCCTCTAACCTATTCTTCAATCATTGGTCGTATAATCGCCGCCCAACACTTTGATGGAAATCTTTGCTAAAGTACCGTCATTTTTCAGCGAATGAAGCGCTTTGTCAATATCCTCCTGCAGCTTGGTATCTTCTTTCCGGAAGATATAATAAGTACTTGAGGTCGCTATGGGGTCCCCCACTGTCTTTAGCTTATCACCGTAAGCTTTATTGTAAGATTCCACGATTCTTTTTATTGAGATGAAAGCGTCAATGCGGCCATTCTCAATGTTTTGAATGGCTAAGGCCGGATTCGCTCCTGCATCGGCGTAAACCAGTTTGATTTTATTGCCGTGAGATTTGTTATGCTGCTCCATTACATAGGCATCATTGGATCCCGGGCTTATTTGAACCGTTTTTCCATCTAGGTCTTTAATGGAATGAATATCGTTTCTTTTCTTAGAGACGGTAATCCGTAAGATAAATGTGGTATAGCTTTCCTTACCAAATAAATACTTCTGCTCCCGCTCCGGGTTTTTTTCATATTGGTGGGCTGCAATATCGATTTTATTGGATTGAAGACTGAGTAAAATGTTTTGAAAATCATAGGTCTGAAACTCAAATTTATATTGAGGCAATCTCTTATTGATAGCAGTTAATACTTCATATTCATACCCCACAGGTTTGCCGTTTTCATCCACATAACAATAAGGTTTAAAGGCATTGCCGGTTCCGATGATAATTTTTTTAGGGGCAGGGGCGCCTAAGACAATACCGGGATTTGCTGTAACAATAAAGACCGATACCAATAAGAAAAGGCTTGTTATTTTGAAAAAACCGAACTTCTTCATCAAAAATACCTCCAATAATTGAATTTTTCCCAGAAACCGAATTGGGTCAATTGGCACTGAAAAACCGCATTTCATTTTCATAGCCCCACTAGAAGCTTCCCTATCACCACCTCTTCATCACAAACAATTACCAATTGCCTAAGCCGGCAAATCGAATGAAAATAAAAAAGACCGAGCTTTACCTAAGGGCTATAGCCCCGAAGGAATAAACTCAGTCTCCAGTCTGTCTGGTCAACTTCTGATAATTTAGTATATGATGATGCACCAACAAATTCTTACTTATCTTATCAACTTAGTATGATTTTAATTGAAGTTCTAAAATTTGTCAACCTCGATTTTGATGTTTTCGAGAATATGTTAGGGTGATTGTTATTTCCCTATCAAATAGAATCGTACCCAATGTTCCGTTTGATTCGAAACCGATATTAATTCCGGGGCCTTCACTCTGCATATTTCTGCGGCCTTAGGACAGCGCGAATAGAAAGCACCCCGAAAAGTTCCTGCCAAAGCTGGGGCTCAATGTCGTCAGGTTATGTTGCCAATAATTGCTATTTGTTATCCGATGATTGCCAACCCGCGTGTTAAAACACACGGCTGCTATAAAGCAAACCCCATGAATGGGGTTAAAACTAAAAATCACAAC
>JAEZKW010000018.1 GCA_023415375.1 Bacillota bacterium | reverse complement strand
TTGTTTATGGATTTTTCAGTAACCTCTATTTAGCAAAACAAACAATAAATACGCTGAAACGAAGTGAACCATGGGCGATGCCGCCCGAAATTTAAGCTGTACCTTCGTGCATGCGTCATTACCCGAGACGCTATCGTAATTAAGTTTTGAATGACCGTTCTTCACTTGTGTTGGTTCACGGATTCAGATCATAATAAAAGAGCTAAAAATTGGCTTTAAGATAAGGAAGGATCTTGATAAATGTTTGTGAATTTATTATTATAGCATCGCATTAACTGGAGCTATCAATGACCCCAAAAAACCGTTTATGGGAAAACATCAATAAGCTTAACAATCTGCGGTTGCAGAGCAAAATCATCCTGCTCTCGATCGTCAGTATCGTTTTTTCCACCGGTTTGGTCGGCCTGGTCGCTTTCAATATCTCAACCCGGGTGATTGAACGCAACGCATACCGTCAAACCAATGAAACCGTTCAACAATCCGCCAATTATTTAAATGAAAAATTAATCAATACGCTCCGGAATGTCCATAATTTATTGACCAGTGACAGTTTTAGAACTTCCATTCAAAACATTACCAACCAATCCGCCGACCCGGTGGGGGAATTTTCCCGACAAGAGCGGCTCTTATCCCAGCTCCGTTTCACGAATCCGCTCATCGAGTCCGTATATGTTTATACACCGGAGATCATTTTTTTTGACACCACCAAAAGCAGGATGGATACGAAACGGTTTACCGGGTCGCCGGTTTACCGGAAATTATTAAAAGAAAGATTCATTTATTGGGGGACAACCGGCGAGGCCGGATGGCTGAAAAGGAGTGACGAGGTGATCCCTGTCGCCATGCGAACGGGAATCGAGAATATCAATCCCGAGGCGGCTTTGGTAATCGTGCATCTTAAGGCGAACGAAATCATCGCGGATTTATCTGATTTACGGAATCGCTTCGTTGCAGAAACTTACCTGGTAAACGACAGCGGACGGATTGTCACGAATAGTTATAAAGCGGATTATCGCCAGGTATTTGAGGAGCATGATTTCCAAAAAAAAATGCAGGGCGAGAGCAATTTCTTCCGGTATCAAGTGAGTGGACAGAAGGCGTTGATCAATTTTACGACTTTGCCGGTGAATGGCTGGAAGCTAGTGACGATTACTCCGGAAAAACAATTATTGGGTGATGTTGAACACATCAAGTGGCTGACATTGATGGTGGGAATCTTTCTCATCGGGGTGACCGGCGGATTAGCGGTCCTGGTCTCCAGAAGCCTCACCCGTCCTTTGTATCAATTGCAGGCAGTCATGAAGCGGGTCCGGGACCGGGAGATGACCGCCCGGTTTGAGCCGAAGTATGATGATGAAATCGGTGAGTTAGGCAAGAATTTTAATTTAATGTTGGATGAAATTGATGGATTAATTACCCGTCTCCACGAAGAGCAAGAAAAACTGAAAACGGAACAAAAACTGAAGCAGACTGCGGAATTAAAGATGCTCCAATCGCAGATCCATCCGCATTTTTTATACAATGCCTTAGATTCCATTTATTGGAAGTCGATGATGGGCGGCAATGAACAAGCCGCCAAGATGGTCATTTCCCTGGCCCAGTTTTCCCGTTTCGGACTCAGTAAAGGCCCGGGTGAGGCCAGCGTCGAACAGGAACTAAAGCATGTAGAGAATTATCTCTATCTTCAGAAAAATATCTATGAAGGCAAGTTTGACTATTCTTTTGAAGTAAACCCGGCCGTTCGAACCGGGCGGGTATTAAAGTTTATTCTCCAGCCGCTAGCGGAAAACTCCATTTTACATGGTTTCAGTGATTTAAGGGAGGGCGGAAGAATTATAGTGCGGGCTGGTCTGGAAGGTGATCGCATTTGGCTGGAGATCGTCGATAACGGTAAAGGTTTTGTGGTTAGTGAGATTCAACGAAATCTTACGATTGACAACCGGACCGATGGGGGCGGTTACGCTTTATCGAATATTCATCAACGCTTGCAATTACGTTATGACAATGAGTATCGGCTGGAACTTTCCAGTACTCCTTATCAAGAGACCGTCGTTAGAATAAGTCTGCCGCTCTTAAAGGGGGATCAAGATGTATAAGTTGATTATTGTCGATGATAAAGCCGATATTATCCGGGGCATCAGGTCCATCGGCAAGTGGCCGGACTACGGGATAGAAGTGGTTGGTTCGGCCTATGACGGACAAGATGCGTTGCAGCTGATCGAACAACTCCGGCCGGAAATTGTGCTCACGGATATCAGGATGCCGGTCATGGACGGGCTGAAACTTACCGAACATATCAAAAGAGCTTATCCGGAGATCAAAGTGATCATCCTGAGCGGATATGACGAGTTTTCCTATGCGCAACAGGCGGTAAAACTCGGGGCTGAAGAATACTTGTTAAAACCGGTGACCATTGAACAATTGCATGAAGTGGTGTCCCGGATCAAGGAAAAACTGGATCGGGAAACGCTGAAGCGTGAAGCGGAGAAGATATTGTTGGAGCGGTTGGAGCAGAGTCTGCCTCTATTGCGGGATCGGTTTTTCCTGAGCCTGACGGAGGATGCCGGTCTTAACCAGGAAGAATTGGCCCAACGCCTGGAGTTTTTAAAGGTTAAATTACCCTTGCAAAATTTAGTCGCCTTGGCGACGGAGGTTGACCGTTTCCATGAAGGGATTGACCAAAATACTTACCGGCGTCTGGAGTGTTTACGCATCTGCATTGAAGAATTAAGCGCAGCGGAGAACGGAATAGTAAGCGCCAATCTTTTTACCGATAAAAAAGAACGGCTGGTATGGATCATCGCCATGGCCGCTCCGGGCGACGGCCGGAACAAACGTCTGGTTTTGGAATTGGCGGACCAGCTCAAACATACCGCGCTGGAGCAATACGGGATTAGGGTTTCCATCGGAATTGGGCGGATTTATCCCGGATTAAGGGAGTTGCGCCGCTCTTATCAGGAAGGAGTGGAAGCTCTTTCTCACAAACTTTACCTGGGTGGTAACCAGATCATCCATATTGACGATATCCGCCCCGGCCCCGCAGCCGGTTTCAAATATCCGGTTGACACCGAAAAAGAGTTATTATCCAATTTGAAGCTAGGCGCGGATCGGGAAGTTCAGGCGATTCTGGAAAGGTACTTTCTAATCTTGGATCAGCAGGCCGCCGTTTCCCCGAAGCTGATTAAACAAGGTTTGACGGGGCTGATTATATTAATCTTCAGGCTTTTGGCGGAATTAAAAATGGAAGACAGGCTGGCGGGGAAGGGCGAAACCGATCTATTCAATGAAATCGCCGGGTTTGAGACGCTGGAGGATTTTAAAAAATGGACTAAGCAGCTCTGCGAAGAAGTATTGCAAATCATCCAGCATGAAAAGAAGTTACAAGCGCAACATAAAATGGAAATGGCCAAAGAGTATATCGAAGCGCATTTGGAGACGGAAATTTCCTTAAATCAAGTGGCCGAATATTTAGGCCTTAGTCCCAATTATTTTTCAACCTTGTTCCGGAAATATCACCAGCAAACTTTTATGGAATATCTGGTCCGGGCCAGAGTTGAAAAGGCCAAGCAACTGTTGCAAACCGGGCGCTATAAAGTATATGAGGTCGCCAATTTGTTGGGATATTCCGATGCCCGGTATTTTAGCGAAATTTTTAAAACCCATACCGGAGTCAATCCGGCGGAATACGGGAAAGACTGATGGGGAGAGAACATAAAGTTCTCTTTTTTTATATTGTTATCATATTGTTACGAATTCGTAAAATCCCCCCCCTTTTTTATAAGTTCCTCTCATTGGATGATCCATATCATTATATTAAAATTAAGTTACGCAGTAATTATATTATCACGCGATAATTACGGAAGGGATGAGTTAGATGAAGAAAAATGGGCTGAAGATTTTCTCGGTAATAATCATGGTAGTTTTAATCAGTTCCCTCGGTTTTAGCGCGCCCAAGAAGACGAAGATCGTCTGGTGGACGCACCAACGGCACGACATGGATTTAATGCAGGCGAAGGTGAACGAGTTCAACAAGACCAATAAGGACGGGATTGAGATTGATTATGTAGTTCAGACTGAAAACTTCGAGCAAAACCTGGAGTTGGCCTTTCAAAGCAGACAGGCCCCGGATATCTACTCCGGTTTTAACAATGCCAAATATTATGTGGACCGGAAGATGGCCGCGCCGTTAAACAGCTATCTCACCAGTGACATTAAGAACAGATTCGGGAAGTTCTTATATGTCCAGACTGAAAATACGGTAGACGGAAAAATTTACAGCCTGCCGAATTCCGGAGTCAATTTCCGGTTGGTCTATAACCTTGATTTGTTTAAAAAAGCCGGTATCGCCGGCCCTCCAAAGAGCATCGCCGAAATGGTGGAGGATGCCAAGAAAATCACTGAAGCTGGCAAGAGTGACAAAGCCTATGGTTTTGCCATCAACATGAAGAACCCCTATACTTCAATGAACCGGTCCCTCGACCAAATCGCCAAGCGCAGCGGTGTCTGGCCTTATGATTACCGTACCGGCAGATACAATTTCGAACCGATGAAACCGATTATTTTGGCTTATAAACAGATGAAAGACGACGGCAGTATGTTTCCGGGCATTGAAAACCTGGATGCCGACCCGTTGCGCAGCCAATTTGCCGACGGGAAGATCGGCATGTACATCTCGGGAAACTGGGAACCCGGTGTTTACACCCAACAATTTCCCGCCAAAATTAATTGGGCGGCCGCGCCGGTTCCAAGTATTGACGGCACTGTAAAGGGTAAAACCTGGGTGCGCGCCGGACGCTGGGAGTTTATCAACAGTCAATCCAAGCACATCAAACAGGCCTGGAAAGCATTTGAATGGTTCCACCGCGATGCGGTTTTAGTTCCTTACCACGAAGGCGGTTATGGATATACAGTGGTGCCTTCCGTTGTCCAAAAAGCGAAAGAACCCAACATTAAAGGCTCTTCATACTTCAAAATGGATGAAAAAATTGAAGGATTTTGGCCGTCGTCTCCCCACGAAGACGGACTGGAAGTCGAGGGCAAAACCTATTATGACGTAATTGCCATGGTCATATTGAATATGGTACCGGCCGACGATGCGATTCGGGATTTGAACAAACGTTATAATGAAGCTTTGGATAAGGCTGTCAAGGCCAAAACGCTTAAAAAAGTCGTCATCAAAAATTTTGACCCCATGAAACTATAAGAGAAACGGGACGAAGGGGCTGTTGCAAAATATTTTAGATGAATGAGATATACAATATATTACCGTGGCAAATATGCAGGAGTTTTATATATTGTATATCTTTATCCATAAAATTTCTTTTGCGACAGCCCGTTTTATGTCTAAATACTGAGGTGTGACAAGATGAAGAAATCGAATACTCTGATAGACAAAATAAATAAGAATATAACCGTATATATCATGACGTTTCCAAGCATTTTGTTTTTAGTGGTCTTTTCCATCTACCCATTGCTCTGGGCTTTTAAGCTTATGTTTTATCAATATGACGGGATGATGCCGCCCCGGTTTACCGGGATGGAGAATTTTATCCGCTTATTCACCCGGGATCAGGATTTTTGGAAATCAGTCATCAACACCCTGATCTATTCCGGTGGGAAAATGCTGTTAACATTGCCGCTGGCCTTCGTTTTAGCGGTAATTTTAAATAGTAAACTTAAGGGCAAGGATTTTTTCCGGATCACCATCTTCCTGCCGACAATTATCAGTACCGCTGTGATGAGCCTGGTTTTTTATTTCATCTTCAACTCGTATAACGGGATCGTGAACGAACTATTATTAAAGTTCAATCTGATAGGAACGCCCATAGAATGGCTGGGAATAAAACTCGCCATGTTAACCGCGGTGATCGTTGCCGTCTGGGGCGCTGTCGGAAATTGCATGATCTATTTTCTGGCCGGACTGCAATCCATACCGAATGAATTATATGAAAGCGCCTCAATCGATGGAGCCAATCGCCTGCAAACCCTTTGGCACATCACGGTTCCCATGATGGGGCCGATCTTACAAGTCGTAGTCATGTTGGAGATCATTATCAGTTTAAAAGGGTATGAGAGCATTATGATTTTAACCGCCGGAGGTCCCGGGTGTGTAACCGATGTAATGTATTTATATATTTATAAACTATTCTTCCCCTTATCGGAAGTTGGCGGCAATATCTCCATGCAATACGGTTATGGTTCGGCGGTGGCCTTTATCGCTTCGGTGATTGTCGGGTTGATTACCGTCGGCTATCTATATTGGTCGAAGAAAATGAATGAGGTATTTTAAATCCATTTTTAGAGGGTGGTGTGTTCATGGATACAGCAGGAATGGAACAATTAAAGACAGAGCTTTTGAAGGAAAAATCCCGCAAATTTAAGTTGAGCGCAGGATTGGGTTATATACTCATTTATGCATTCTTAGGGATCGTCGTAATTCTCACAGTATTTCCGGTTTTATACACTGTGTTGGGAGCATTCAAATCCAACGCCGAAGTCACCTTGGGCGCCACGATTATCCCTAAAAAATGGATTTTTGAAAATTTTGCCTTGGCTTGGAATCAGTCCAATTTTGCCAGGTATAGCTGGAATAGTTTATATGTGGCGTTTTTTGTCACTTTAGGTTCGCTGTTGATTTCGTCAGCAGCCGGTTACTGTATCGCCAGAGCCGAGTTTCCGGGGAAGAAACTACTCGTTGGGGCTTACCTGGCAACCATGTTCGTCTCAGTCGGAGCGGTGACTTTACGGCCATTATATTTATTAATCGTGCAACTCGGTCTGCAAAATACCTTATGGGGAATTATTTTGGTGCAAACCGGCGCCCAAGGTACCAATATTTTTTTAGTATCGCGGTTCGTCAGAAGCGTCCCCGCCGAATTGGACGAAGCGGCCACCCTTGACGGCTGCAGCTTTTTTAGAATTTATTGGAATGTTGTTTTACCTTTGATCAAACCGATCTTGGGTGTGGTCGGGCTGTTTTCGTTCCGGATGTCCTGGAATGACTATATCTTGCCCTCGATTTTCACCATGACTCAACCGGCTCTGCGCACATTGACTGTGGGAGTGGTTTCCTTGAAATATGGAGAAACAGCGGCTGCTCAGTGGAACCTAATGCTGGCCGGAGCGTCACTTTCGATTATTCCCATGATCATCATTTACCTGATGGCAAACAAGACATTTCTCTCGGGGTTGACTGAAGGCGCGATGAAAGGTTGAGGAAAGGAAAGTCTATGAATTCGTCAATTAAAAATATAAATTCAACAACATTCTCTCAATATGGATATATTATCCGCTATGATGAGGGCCGAAACGAAAATTTTCAAGTGGTATTAAGAGAAAATGATGCGGCGGGATGGAGAATCGCCGTCTCCAAAATAACGATTTCGCATGTTTGCAAGCTGGCGAGGCATCCCAATTCCATGGAGAGTTTCGAACCGGTAAATGGTGTGGCGCTGTTATGTGTGGCGCCTCCGGAAACACCGGAATGCCATGAAGTGTTTTTGCTGGATAAACCGGTATGTTTATATAAGAATGTATGGCATTGTGCATTTACGTTATCGGAATTTTCTCTGGTAAAGGTGTGTGAAAATGTCACAGTGCAATCTGAGGAGTACAATTTAAAAAGTAGTGAAATTAGGATCGCCGTATTGAATAAACCCCTTGGTTAACTGGAGGAGTGAATGATAATGGAAGACGCATATAGAGTTAATAAACCGGACTATGATTTGAGTCCATATACCGGGATGACCCGCCGCCACTATATTGATTGCGCTAAATATTTGTTGGAAAGGGCTTTTAAACATATAAAATCATTTGATGCCCATATCATCTTTCCGACAATATCCGGTAAAACTTATCCGCAGCCGGGTGCCCCGGAGTGGCGTTATCGTTCGGTGGAGTTCGAAGGATTACGGCGGACAATGGCTCTGGCCGGTCCTTTGATGCATGTGGAGCCGGATGTTGAGATTAAAGGGATTAAACTCCGGGATTATTACTGCCATCATTTATATAATGCCCTAACTCCGGGACATCCCAATTCGATACCGTTACCGGAAGAACTGCCGGATGCCACCTATCAGTTTACCTGTGAGCTCGGAGGATTATGTAAGTTTTTGTTAATGATGCCCGATATCATCTGGCCGTATTATACTCAAAAGCAAAAGGATGAGATCGCCGTCACGCTTTCCAAATGGGCGCATCACCGCACGACTCAAAACAATTGGAGATTCTTTAATATTGAGATGTTGTCGTTTCTGAAAAAAAACGGCTATAACATCGATGAAGATTTGCTAAAAAGTCATTTGCTCTGGATTGCCTCCTATCATGCCGGGAGCGGCTGGTATTTGGAACAGAATTATAACTATTATACCATAAGTATGTATAATATTTACGAAACGGCCTGGAACAGGAGCTTTGGCGATGAATACTGGCCGGAGATGGCCGCTGTTTATGAGCAGAGCACCCGCCAGCTGATGGAATCCTACCCGTACTTGTTTGGCAGGGATGGGTATATCAACATGTGGGCCAGGAGTATCTGCTACCGGTTATGGGTTGCGGGCGGCTTTCCGATAGCCTTTATGCTAAAGCCTCCCTATCCGCTGGATGGGGGATGGGCGCGCCGGCTTTGCTCCGGGGCGGTTTTACAGTTTACCACCCGCGAGGACTTTTATGAGAATGATATTCCGAGTCTGGGTTTTTACAGTCACCGGGAATATATGCTTCAGAGTTATAGCTGCGCGGCCAGTCCCTTTACTATGTTTATGCCGTTTTTGAACCTGGCGTTGCCGGAGGACTCGCCTTTTTGGACCGAAAAAGAAAACGAAGGAATCTGGGAGAAATTAGGCGTTAAATCCCGGGTAACAGTGATGGATCGGCCTGGATTGGTACTGGTCAATCACGGGAAGACAGGAACTTCAGAAATCATACCCTCTAAAGTGAATGAAGAGGATTATAACTATAACCGTCTGGTTTATAATACCCATTTTCCATGGGAAGACCATAACCCTGAAGGCGGCACTGCCATGGAGTATTCTTTTCGAAGCCTTGACCCCAGGGATGTTGAAAGCAGGGATGCCTTATTCTACCTCGGACTGACGACCAAAGAAGTATCAACCAATGCCGAAAGCAAATTCGTAACACCCCAGAGTCTTTTATATAACGGTGTCAAAGATGATGTGCTGTACCGGCAGGCTCTAATGCGAAAACCGCCCAATAACGGCAGCGGATATATCATCGATCTTGCCGAGATGGCAATACCCGGCGGTGTTTTGAGGGTTGATCGTTGCCGCCTGGCCTACGAGCACGAACTTACTTTGGGACATTTCGGGCTACCGCATGTTGACGGCCAGCCGGCCGCCATCCGCCAGTTTGAAAAAGACGGACTGAAAGTCATAACGGCAGCCATACCGGGCAGACAGCTGGCGCTGATTTCCTACCACGGATGGGATAGTTTAAAGAGTGTGACTCACCAGGGACGCAACGCTGAAGCGGATGAAAGTACGGTTATTTACGCTTACCGCAAGCGCACAACCAAGAATCCTCCCATGGAACTGATGATCTCGGTCATGCTGCATAAAATGGATGATTCGGAGTGGACCGACGAGGAGCTTTTTCCGTTAAAACGTATTGAAATAAAGAACATCATGCCGTCAGGCTCGGTACTTGGAGCAGAGATCGAATTAAAAGATGGACGGAAGTATCGAGTGGATTTTAATGAAATTGACGGGTCGCGCCAATGTTGAAAGTGAAAATTGGAGGCATAACTGAATAAACGATTAATCCGGAACGGACGGAGGAAGGATTATTTCTCGTGTTAACGCTGAAAATTCCATTTGCACAGGAACATCTAGGATTTAATTTACCGGAAGCGCGAGTTAACGCGGTTTTGGAGTCACGGATCCATCAAAATTCAGACGGGCTCGATGGGGCCGACTTGGTCCGGAAGGCCCTTCAAAACCCCATTCAGTCATCCCGGTTACAGGAACTGGCCCGATTCGCCCGTAAAGTCTTAGTGATCACCAGCGACCATACCCGGCCGGTGCCGAGCCGGATCACTTTACCGTTATTGCTTCAAGAAATTCGCTGCGGCAATCCGGAAGCTGAAATTAAAATCCTGATTGCCACCGGATTTCACCGTCCGACCACTCGCGAGGAGATGCTGGATAAATTTGGGTGCGAGCTGGTTGAGACCGAAGAGTTCATCAATCATGACAGCCGGGATGAACAAGCCATGGCCTTTAAAGGAATAATGCCCTCGGGCGGCGAGTTATGGCTTAATTCTCTAGTGAACTGGGCTGACTTGGTGGTGAGCGAAGGTTTCATCGAACCCCACTTTTTTGCCGGTTTTTCAGGCGGGCGCAAAAGCATCCTGCCGGGGATCGCCTCGGAAAAGACGGTTTTAGCCAATCATTGTTCCGAATTTATCGCCGATCCTCATGCCCGGTCGGGAATTTTGCAAGATAACCCCATTCATCGGGATATGCTTTACGCCGCCCGGGTCGCCCGGCTTAGTTTCATCCTGAATGTGGTGATTAATCAAGACAAAAAGATTATGAATGCTTTTGCCGGTGAACCCGAAGCGGCCCATGCGGTCGGCTGTGAATTTGTGGCGGGAATGGCCAGAGTACTGGCCGTGCCGGCGGAGATCGTGATTACCTCGAACGGCGGTTATCCGTTGGATCAAAATATCTATCAGGCGGTCAAGGGGATGACCGCCGCCGAGTCGTGTGTCAAAAAAGGCGGAGTGATTATCATGGTTGCCGCTTGTGAAGACGGCCATGGGGGCGAGGCTTTTTACCGCTGGTTCAAGGAAAACACCCCCGAGATGGTGGCCGCTGCCATCAGCCGGATCGGCCGGACGGATACCGTAGCGGACCAGTGGGAAGCGCAGATTTTGGCCAGGGTATTACAAAAAGCGCGGGTCATCATGGTAACCGACCGCTGTGATCCGGGATTGATCAAAGATTTTCAGATGCGACATGCCGGTTCCATTGCGGAAGCCTTGGCGATGGCGGAAGAATTAGTTGGACACGAGGCCAAGATAACGATCATCCCTGACGGAGTGTCCGTAATTGTGGATGAAGCCAGCTAGTATGAAAACGGCGATTGAACGGAACGACTTCAATGCCGGAGCGGAAGCAGATATTCAAATTCATCAAAATCGTATTGAAGACTATGGCTCAGGAGGAACTCAATGCGGATCATCGTTTGTGTTAAACAGGTTCCTGGAACTACCAGGGTGGAAATGGATCCTAAAACCGGTGTGCTGAAGCGGGACGGTACCGCTAGTAAGATGAATCCCTATGATCTCTATGCGCTGGAGACCGCACTCCGGCTAAAAGAACAACTGGGGGGCAGGATCGTGGTAATTTCAATGGGCCCGCCCCAGGCCGAAGCGGTGCTCAGAGAGGCTTATCGGATGGGAGCGGATGAGGGATACCTCATCTGCGATCGCAAATTTGCCGGTTCCGATGTTTTGGCCACCTCGTTTACATTAGCCCAGGGAATCCGGAAAAGCGGCGAATTTGATCTGGTGATTTGTGGCAAACAAACCACCGACGGAGATACTGCGCAAGTGGGTCCCGAATTGGCGGAATTCTTAGGAATTCCTCACGTGGCTTGGGTAAAGGCGATCACTGAAGCGACCGCCGGCAAAATTGTGGTGGAGCAGGATTTGGCCGATAGTTGCCAAGTAGTGGAAATGGATTATCCGTGTTTAATTACGGTCGAAAAAGGGATAGTGCAACCAAGGCTGCCGTCCTACCGGTTGAAATTGGCTACCGCCGACCGGCCGGTCCAGACCATTGGTTTTAACGATTTGGAGATCCAGGACCAACTAAAATATGGCCTTGACGGTTCCCCCACTCAGGTAGAGCGGATTTTTCCTCCGGAAGTGAACCACGCTCAGGTTATTTGGAACGGAGAGCCTCACGAACTGGTGGATAAGTTTTTTAAAACGCTTCAGGCGGCCAAATTTGTTTAGAAATTTTTGGCAGTTGATACTGGCTTTCGGCTATCAGCTTTTGACTTCTGGGTTTCGGTTTTACACTCGATAGCCAACAGCTAACAGCCAAAAGAAGAGAGAGGTAAGATAATGGGGAATCTCGTGGTTGACCAGAATAAATGTAACCTTTGCGGAAATTGCGTCAGTCAGTGTCCCTTTGGAGCGATCCGAGCGGTTGCGGGAAAGATAGTCATTCATGATAGCTGTAAATTTTGCAAACTTTGCCTCAAAAAATGTCCGGCAAGCGCTATCAGCTTAGTTGGACCGGAACAATCCGGTATTGATAAAAGCCTGTGGCGCGGGATACTGATTTACGTTGAGCATTTGGATGGCGTAGTCCATCCGGTCACTCTGGAATTAATCGGAAAAGCCAGAGAATTGGCCGCCCGGATCAATCATCCTGTCTACGCCTTATTTATCGGGGCCGATATTGGGAAACAAGCCGATGAACTATTGAAAAACGGCGTGGACCGGATCCTGGTTTATGATGAGCAACCGTTGCAATATTTTAAAGTGGATACTTATGCCAATATCTTTGAGGACTGTATCAATGAGTTGAAACCAGCCATCGTTCTGGTGGGAGCCACTGCCGTAGGGAGGTCGTTGGCGCCGCGAGTGGCGGCCCGGTTCCGGACCGGTTTGACGGCTGACTGTACCCAGTTGGAAGTCAGGCCGGATAGTAATTTGGTTCAAATACGGCCGGCATTCGGCGGGAATATTATGGCTCAAATCATCACCGACCGGACTCGCCCCCAGTTTGCTACGGTTCGTTACCAGGTCATGGAAAAGGTGGATTGTTTGCGGAAAGTCGGCAGCGAGGTCATTCGGCGTCCGGTCGATCCACAGCGGCTTCATTCCAAGTTAAGAGTATTAAATAGGGTCCGGCAGGATAAACAAGTCAGTATCTCCGACGCCGAGGTACTGGTGGTGGCGGGACGGGGCGTCAAGAACCCTGGTGATTTGGGAATGTTGGAGGAGTTGGCCGGATTGCTGGGCGGCCAGTTGGCTTGTACCCGGCCTTTAGTCGAAGCGGGCTGGCTCCCTTATACTCGCCAGATTGGCCTCTCCGGGCGGACCGTCAAACCAAAATTGATTATCACTTGCGGCGTTTCGGGAGCGGTTCAGTTTACCGCCTGTATGAACATGGCGGAGCGAATTTACGCCATTAACAACGATGCCAGCGCTCCTATTTTAAAAGTGGCTCACTACGGTATTATCGGAGATTTATATCAGGTGATCCCGGGATTAACGGCACGAGTGAAAAGGGAGGGAAAAACCGCATGCCATATGGTAAAGTAACCAAGAACGTTCTCGGGGAGTTGGAAAACATTTGCGGCCCGGACCGGATTTTTAGCGGCGTCGGAATCAATGAAGATTTCAGTCACGATGAAATGGTTGAGTACGGTAAGCAACGGCCGGAGGTGGTGGTCGAGGTTTTGAATGTTCAAGAAGTCTCCGCCGTGATGAAATATGCTTATGACCACAATATTCCGGTTACACCCCGTGGTTCCGGAACAGGCCTCTGTGGCGGGGCTGTCCCGCTTCATGGCGGAATCATCCTTTCCCTCGCCAAAATGGACCGGATCTTGGAGATTGACGCCGAGAATATGACAGTGACCACCGAACCCGGAGTCTTACTGATGGATCTCGCTAAAGCGGTGGCGGAACAAGATCTGATGTATCCGCCGGATCCCGGCGAAAAAAGCGCTACCATCGGCGGCAACGTAATGACCAATGCCGGGGGAATGCGGGCGGTAAAGTATGGTGTCACCCGGGATTATGTCCGGGGAATGGAGGTTGTACTACCCAATGGCGAGATTATCGAACTCGGCGGTAAAGTGGCCAAGAATAGCTCCGGTTTCAGTTTGAAAGATTTATTGGTCGGCTCCGAGGGAACACTTGCCATAATTACCAGGCTGATCTTAAAACTGATTCCCCTGCCGCAAAGAGCGGTTAGTCTACTGGTTCCTTTCGACAGCCTCGAAGCCTGCATCGAAACCGTGCCTAAAATTATTAAAGCCAAGACAGTACCCACGGCCGTCGAGTTTATGGAGAAAAAAGTCATTGAAGCGGCCGAGGAATATTTGGGAAAACAGTTTCCCGATAAATCAGCCAACGCTTATTTGTTGTTAACTTTTGACGGAAATTCCAGTGAGGAGATCGAACGCCAACTTGACCAGGCAGCCCGGATTTGCATCGAGGCCGGGGCGATCGACGTTTTGATTTCCGATACAGAGGAAAGGCAGGAGTCGATCTGGAGTGCCCGGGGCGCTTTTCTGGAAGCGATTAAAAGTTCCACCCCGGCGATGGATGAATGCGACGTGGTGGTTCCAAGGAATGCGATAACCCGGTTCATCAAATTTGCTAAAGAATTGGAACAAGATTATCAAATTAGGATCCGGAGTTTCGGCCATGCCGGGGATGGGAACCTTCATATCTATGTTTGCAAAGATGGGTTGAATGATTTGGAGTGGAAACAAAAATTAGCACCGGTGATGCAGGCAATGTATAATAAAGCCAGGGAGTTGAATGGGCAGGTTTCGGGGGAACATGGAATTGGTCATGCTAAAGTAGGCTTTTTAAGGGAATCGCTGGGGAAAAGTCAGATGGATTTGATGCAAGGGATTAAACGTACGTTTGACCCGAAAAATATTTTAAATCCGGGAAAAGTTTGTTAATGTCTAGAGTTATCTGTATCACCTGGAATTTTTGCGGGAACGAACTCGGATAAAGTTAAGCGCGGTTCAGTTCCGCCAAAGAAATGATGCGGGTTTCCGAATTTCGGAGACTCCTATTTTTTTGCCTCAAAACCTGTTCTCTAAG